>CAZJXY010000609.1:0-2285 GCA_964549925.1 uncultured Bdellovibrionales bacterium
GGGAAGAAAATTCGTGTAAATGAGGCGCGTCCAAAGACAGAGGGTGGCGGTTACAGTCGTGACGGCGGCTCAGGTCGGGGAAATTCCCGCGGTAATGGACGAGGCAATGCCGGCAGTAACTGGAGATAAGGCTCTCCCAAGATTGCCAAGCGACCCGCGAACTGTTCGTGTAAGAACGCTTGGCTTTCTTGGAGCACTTTTTCTTAAGGCGTTAAATTCGACTCTGCGCTGGCAAAAGATTGGGTTGAGTCAGTCCGGAAATCACTGGGCATATGGCGAGTCAGTTATTGTAGCCATATGGCATTGTGACCAGCTGCTCGCACCTTATTGCTATTTCGGATTCAGAGCACCGGTTGGCAGTGCAGCGAAGAGACCTCGGGCCTTGTATGCACTTTCAAGCCAACATTCCGACGGACGAATAATCGCTGAGATCTTAAGTTATTTCTCTATTGATAATGTTGCCGGATCGTCTACCAATGGGGGAGTAAGGGCGCTTGTTCAATTGAAAAAATCAATCTCCAAGCTAAAAAGTCATGTATCAATAACCCCGGATGGTCCTAAGGGGCCAGCTCGGGAAGTTAAAGCAGGCATCATAAGTTTGAGCTCTCAAACCAGCACACCCATATTGCCGCTTGGAATCGCTTATAGCAGTTACTGGAAAATAAAAAGTTGGGATCGGATGCTAATTCCGAAGCCGTTTAGCAAGGCCTGTATGATTGCTGGACCACCTGTTCATGTGGCTAAAGACTTGACTAAATCGGACCTGAAATTTGAGTGCGAGAGACTTTCCAATATCCTCAACCAATTAAAAGATCAGGCTGAGACGTCGCTAAATACCGGTGAAACGAGATTGGTCTCCAAAAGCCTGGCAAACTAACTTGGAATAGGTTTAGGCACACGAGTTTGCGTTACTCGCGTAAATTCCCTGGTCTTGGCTGTGATGGCTCGCTTTTACTGCTAAGTTTCCTTGAATTTGTGTCACGCCCCTCTGAATTAGACTTTCCTCTGCATTTCGTTCGAACACTCAATAACGTGTGCTGATGTTGAGTTCATGTTAAAATGAGGTGTACCCAATTAACTGACCAAATTCTCAAATATGATTCCTGACTCAATCTCTTGGTGTGCCGATCCTTTTAGTTGCATGAGCCACCTAGTTGCAGCTTTTGTCTTCCTGGTGTTGGGAGCGTTTCTCCTAAAGCGTGGGCGTACGGTACATGAAACGGGGTGCCTCATTACATATGTCCTTTCGGTTGTACTGCTTCTGTCCCTAAGCGGCGCATATCATCTACTTCCACGATCATATTCATCAAGATACGTCTTACGCCACCTGGACCATGCGGCGATTTTCTTACTGATTGCAGGGACCTTTACGGGTGTTTACGGCATGCTTTACAAAGGTCGCTATCGATCGCTCTGGCTAGTCGTGGTTTGGCTCATCACCGTTACCGCAATCATACTAAAGATGGTTTACTTTAGGAATTTTCCAGAGACGCTCAGCATTTCACTTTATCTGGGTTTCGGTTGGGCTGGGGTTTTGTGGACACTATCGATCTGGAAGGAATTTGGTTTCTCTTTTATACAGCCATTGATTATGGGAGGCGTCGCTTTTACGGCGGGCGCTATTCTAGAATACATTGAAGAACCGATTTTGATTCAAGGTGTGGTCGGTCCGCACGAACTGTTTCATGTCGCTGTATTATTGGGCATCGCTCTCCATTGGCGTTTCATCTCGAGTACGTTGGGTTTTCAATATTCGAGTGTGAGACTCCGGTCGCAATTTTGAAAAGGTGAGTAGATGATACAACTTAAGCAAGAAGGTTTTTTGTGAATGTAGACAACAGATCGTTGTATTTGGTTACCAGTTGGAGTTCGGGTCTTTTCGCCGGAGTTTTAGCTGTGATTTGCCTGATTCTAGGCTGCTATCTGATCGTTCTTGGAATTGGGCTAGCCTGGCTTGTTTGCCTTTTTTCTTTCATTGCAGTGGTTGGATTTATTTATGAAAAGTTAACGTGTTTCTCTACCTTGACGCTCTCTCCCGGAGGTTTTTCGTTCAATGATGGTGTTAGCATTTCATCTTATAGCTGGAACGATATTAATAATTTTTCAATATCCCGTGGAATCTTTGATCGACAGGTAATATTTAGCATCCGAAAATCTGGTATTAAGAATATCGACATTCATGGCTCCGATCGGTTGGGAAAGGATTCTGAGGGCCAGCGACATTTGCCGGACAACTATGGCTTAGGCGCTGAAAACTTACTTAGATTGATGATCGCTTGGCAGAC
>CAZJXY010000610.1:0-2276 GCA_964549925.1 uncultured Bdellovibrionales bacterium
GAGTTGAGTTCGTTCAGAAATTGTCGGCTCTGAAGGATCGATCGAATGGTAAAATTTTAAGTGTTCAAGGAACGGGACTTTTGGTTTCGGCTCAACTAGCGGACTCTTTGGTGGTTGAGGGGCGAGGCGGAATCGAAGAAAGGCTCCGCATAGGCGGAGTTAATGTGATTCATGGTGGGGTTAATTCGTTACGATTTACGCCATACTTTGGTATGACGTCAGCTGAGATAGATCTTATTGTCTCAATGATTAGCCGAGAGATAGGGGTTGGGTAAGGCGGCCCCTAGATACTCCCAAATATATCTTTTGCCAGAAGCACCCAGCCTAAAATGAAAGCAATTCCGCCAAGCGGGGTGAACGCTCCGTACCAGCGATTATTTGTAAACGCTAAAAGATACAGTGATCCGGAGAAGAGTATTATTCCCACTAGAAATACCAAACAGATTCTATGGCTGTTGGCTATGGAAAGTATCTCCATCGGGGCTAACATCGACACTAGCATAATCGCAAAACTGTGCATCACCTGGTAATTTAGAGCTTTATGAAAGATTGCCATGCGGTAATCATCGAAGTGTTTCTCTAAGACATGAGCACCGAAGGCGCCTGAGACAACTGAAAGTCCAAGTAAGACAGCAGCCCATCCAATCCAGCGAAGATATAACATGAGCAAGACTTTACCCTAGATCCAGGGTCCCGGGCAATTGTTACTCTGCGAATGGATCCGGCGGCCCTAATACGGGGTTATTTCCAAAAATAGGTGTGTTGTTAGTTCCGCCATTAGCGTCATCAAGATTTTCTCCCTCGCCCGGCAACGCGACTGTCTTTCGCTTTTGGCTGTTGTCCGCCTGTGCCTTTCTCTTCGGTTCCCATTTTAGTGGGAGATCAGTTGGGGATCCGTCTTTTGTGGGATTCTTAGCAGGGTCGTTTATCTGCTCCGGAGTAAAGGCATGCACCGGTTCTTCAGTATCGGATTCGGAGCTTTCCTCCTCCACTATCTGTTCGCTTCTTGTCGGAACAGCAGATTGGTCTAGTTTAATCTCCTGCTCTTTAGCCCACTTTGCTGCTTCCTCGAGTTTTGTTTTTTCGAACCGAACGCGTAAGGTTATGCGTCGATTTTCAGCTGAATTGGGGTCCGAAGCTTTTCGTAGGTCCCGATCGGCGCGGCCGACAACGCTTATGATCTTCTCCGGAGAGATGCCATTTCGTTCAAGAATTCGTCGTGCTGTGTTTGCTCTGTCAGCGCTTAGTTCCCAGTTGCTATATCCACTGGGACGATTGCTGAATGGTTTTGAGTCGGTATGTCCAATGATATCAACTTGATTAGGAATTTTTGCAAGAATTGAGGTAATTTTCGAGAAGGCAGCCTCAGCTTGAGGTAACACCTGAGCGCTTCCGATAGCAAACATAGAGGTGCGCTCTGTATCCATTATTTCGATATTCAGTCCATTGTCCTCAATCTTTACATCAACTACTCCGAGCAGTGCTTCGAGTTCCGGGGAGCGCTTAATCAAATCCTTAATTTCGCTTGCCGTTGCGTCCAAGAGCTTTTGCTCAAGTGCCGATATCAAGCCAGTGTCTCCTTTTGCGGCTTCTCCCTTTTCTGCCCCCTGCTGGCCCTTACCCTGGAGCTTGCCCGCAGCTGCATCTCCACTGCTAATCATATCGTCCTTTTCCGCATCAGCGGGGATTGTCTCAACTTTTTCATCCTGATCTCCGAGTTGCTTGTTCTCCTTGTACAAGCCTATATCCTCCTCGGAGTGTTCTGTGGTGGTCAGTTCCTCTTCTGGCTCTATTCCGGCACCTTTACCAGCGGCGCCTTTGGCGCCACCGCTCTCTTGTTCAATCGCCGCTTTGATTTTTCCTGGAACCTGATTCTTGGTAAGTTTTTTTGCTGGAACGTAGGCATCGTTCAAGATGCCCGATTGTCCCAAAAGCAATGGAGTACCAGAACCTTCTTGGAAGATACCGGGACGCTTAAAGTAAGAAGCGATGTTTTGCTTGGTGGTAACGTCAGCGGAGTTTACTAGCCACATCACCATAAAGAAAGCCATCATAGCGGTTACGAAGTCGGCGTAAGCAACTTTCCAGGCACCTCCGTGGTGGCCTCCATGACCGCCCTTCTTTTTGATGATTATGATCGGTTTATCATCGGCCATGCTGCCTCATAAATTATTTGGCGGCACCCTTAGCGTCCTTCATGATCTGTTCCATCTCAGCTGCCGTTGGTCTAAAATTCCCGGGGATGGTCTTTCTTGCAAATTCAAGCGCCACAGCTG
>CAZJXY010000611.1:0-2268 GCA_964549925.1 uncultured Bdellovibrionales bacterium
CCTTTATCACATTTCTTAAAGGAAGGCCGATTCCCTTATCTCACCGTCAATTAAAGCGGGGGAAGTTTAACCTTTTGGTCCTGTTTTTCGGGAGAACGTCACCTTTTTGCTTTCGTCTTGGGGTGTAGAAAGCTCGCAGTATTCAGCTATCAGGGATTTCTAAATGAATGGTCTCAGTTTGCTAAGTTCCGTATAGCGTTAGGTATACTTACTTGGGATTGCAGATGCAGGAGTTTTCAGCGAAACTCGATATCTCTGGGTACCACTCAACTTTTGATAAGGATTATTATGGCAAAGAAGGCAGCTACGAAATCTGAAATTCTGACAAATATAGCCACCGCCACTAAATTGAGCCGTAAGCAAGTCGCTTCGGTATTCGACTCGCTGGCTCAGCAGATAAAAGCTGCGGTGGGAAATAAGGGCCCAGGAGTCTTCACAGTCCCCGGCCTGATGAAGATCGTGGTTATCCATAAACCTGCCACTAAGGCCCGAATGGGAATCAACCCATTCACAAAAGAGGAGCAAATGTTTAAGGCTAAGCCCGCGCGAAAGGTCATCAAGGTACGCGCGCTCAAGGCACTGAAGGATTTCGCTAAATAGAAGACTGCTACAGAAAGTGTCTCTGTATACTGGTTACCCCAATTTCCTTCTCGTCACTTCTTTTAGTTATCAGTACTCAGTCTACAGTTTACAGCAGAGCTTGAGTCACCTTTGGTCAATCCAGAGTAAGTCGTTAGCTAAGTGGCGATTAGGACACGGGGCTATCGGTGAATTTCAAGGATGAGACGTATATAAACGTGTACTCGAGAAACGAAGGCCTTAAAGACTCGAGCGGAACGCCACCAATATAGGCGTGAGAGCTTAGAAGCAGAAATCTCATACAAAGTGGTAAGTCGCTAGATGCGCTGAAGTAGTATGAGGCCCAAAATACGGGTAGCATGTAACTCACAAGTAGATGTTCATTTCGCCTCCTAAATTAACACTTTCCTTTATGTCTGGAAAGTCGTACAATCTAGACATATGTATAAGCGCTTATGTAACCTACTGCAACAAAAGAGTTTTTTGCTATTGGGACCAAGGGGAGTTGGCAAAACTTGGCTCCTGCGAGAGCTTTTTTCTAAAGAACGAGAGTTAACCACAATAAATCTTCTCAAAGATGAAGAATACTTAGCGCTAGTTGCAGACCCCGGATCGCTGCGTCGATTTGTAAATACTAAGACACCAAGTGGGGGCCAATGGATATTGATCGATGAGGTTCAAAGAGTTCCTGCCTTGTTGAGTGAGGTGCATGACATCCTTGAAGATCCTAAATATCATAACAAAGTTCGCTTTGCTCTTACTGGCTCAAGCGCGAGAAAGCTTAAAAGAGGGGGCGCCGATCTTTTAGCAGGTAGAGCGCTGGTCAATTATCTTTATCCGTTGTCGATATTTGAAACTGGTTCGGATTGGACATTGGAACAATCTTTAAACTGGGGAAATCTTCCGGCTATTGTTACAGCGGAATCTGATGAAATAAGAGCAGAAACCCTACGTTCCTATGTTGGAACGTATCTAAAAGAGGAAATTAAAGAGGAACAGATTGTAAGGAAGCTTGAGCCGTTTGTCAGGTTTTTGGAAGCGGCGGCGCAAGCTAACGGAACCCTTATAAAATATGCCAATATCGCGAACGCAGCGCTAGCTGGGGCCAAAGCCGTGGAGCGCTATTTCGAGATTCTCGAGGATACGCTGGTAGGCTTTTTCTTAGAGCCATATACCCGCTCGGCACGAGAGCGAGCACTAGGCCTCTCCAAGTTTTACCTTTTTGATACAGGAGTTAAAAGAGCTCTTGAACGCACCCTTACTAGTACTTTAAGGACTGGTGGGTCCGAGTGGGGCAGGGCGTTCGAACACTACATAATTTTGGAATGTGTTCGCTTAAATTCTTACTTTAAAAAGGACGCTAAGTTTTCACAACTAGCTACGAAAGACAGGGCGGAGATCGACTTAATAATTGAGATGCCTAAAAAGTCACCCCTGTGTATTGAAATTAAATCTTCCAGAGTAATTCCTGAAACTGAAGTGTCCAAGTTGATTCGTATAACTGAAGCTGTTCCTAGAGGGATACCTATAGTGGTTTACGATGGGCAGTCTGAACAAAATATTTTAGGTGTTAGAATCGTTCCATGGAGGAGATTTTTAGCCGAGGTTTTTGATATTAACCCCCCCGCATTCTTCTCAGAGACTTGTGTTTAGTTCAACCGCGTTGAAGCTGAGTGGTGTCAACAGCGG
>CAZJXY010000612.1:0-2259 GCA_964549925.1 uncultured Bdellovibrionales bacterium
AAATCGCAAGCCAAGGAAATGTCCCTACGCCGATTGTTTTGATTAGCACGCCGATTGCAGCAATGGTAACCGCGATCCACTGCACTGAGCTTAATCGTTCCTTCAAAAATAGGCGGCCAATTAAAACCGTAACCAGAGGACAGATAAAGTAGCCCAAACTACACTCCAAGAGGTATCCTGAGTTTACCCCCCAAATGAAACCAAGCCAGTTTACTCCGATTATGCTTGCAGACCCGAGCAACGAAACGTATGTCTTCCTGGTGCGCCTGGTCAAAATCAACCAACCCCATCTCTGGGTAAACTGGATCAATATAGCGGTAAAGATAACCGTCCAAACTATGCGGTGGGCCAGGATCTCGTATGCCGGGATGTGTTTGAGTAACTTCCAATATATTGGAATAACCCCCCAAAGCAGGAGCGCTGAGATCGCAGAAAGATAGGCTCGGTTTTTTGCCAAGGGGAAAACTATATATGGGGTTAGGATACGTTAAGGATCGTCTGATAATTTAATTAGAAGGGCAAGCTACTAATTCCAATCACTCTACGTTTCCATCCCGATTGCTACTGACCCGCCACATTGGAACAGGGGCATAATATGGAAGTCCGACGCCAGGAGAACTTCCCAGTAAGGAAAGATCGGTAAACGCAAATAACCTACCTGTAGCAATTGCCAGCTCATATCCTGGTATTCCATCAAGATCGTCCAAAAGCGGAACGCCTTTAGTTGAGCCAGTCAGTGGGATTCTATACCCGGAATCGCAGTCGTCTCCGATGCAGTTTAACAAAGTACCATCAGTTCCTTGATAGATTTTTATATTTGCACCATCTTGAACGGCGACTTCATAAGATCCGTTTCCATCAAAGTCAGCCATAATCGGCTGGGTTCCGTGATTAAAGGCGGAAGTGTTAAGCGACTGCTCCCAAACCACAGCACCAGTTTGGGGATTAAAGGCCGTTACTCTTGAGTCTCCATCTCCGTCTAAGCTCGAACTACCACTTTGCAGTGCAATTACTTCCGGCTGCCCGTCCAGATTGATATCTCCGGCAATAGGCGAAGTTTGCATACAGGAACTAGTGTTAATACTTTTCTTCTCCTCGCCATCTAACCCGAGAATATGAATCTGCTTTCCCGCGGCAGTACCGAAGTAGCACCCAGCACCTATTACGATCTCTTCGCCGGGCAGATCTGTGAGCACTTCAGTTATTAGCGGCGAAGATTGAATTGTTTCTGCGATGTAAGTGATCCATTTTACGCATGCGCTGGACCTAAAATAGCATGTGGTAATTTTGCCTTTGCGAGCAAGCCTGGGTTTTAAGGCGTAATTTACATCAAGAGCGTAAACATACCCGCCATTTTTGGTCGGGGGTTTAATTTTGTCATTCCGACTAATATCCGTAGCGATAATAATCTCTTTTTTTCCGTTGCCGTCTGTGTCAGCTACGGCAGCAGAGGAAAAGACAGTGTCTGCAGCCTGATAAGCAAATGCCAAACTCCCGTTCTCTCGTACCACGTAGATGTTTCTGATCAAGGATCCAAAGATGATTTCTAGTTTTCCATCGCCGTTTAGGTCTGAAATTGTAGGAGTAGAAACAACACTCGGCAGTCCCGAACTTAGTCCGGCTGCTTTTGATGATCTTTGTGAATCAAATTTCCAAAGCAGAGCTCCGCTTCTCCCATCGAGCGCAATAACACCGCCGCCACATCGTCTGTGTTTGTCGGTTCCAGTGAAATAGCCACCGTAGGGAACAAACAACTCCGAATCCCCATCGGCGCCCAAATCGGCAGCGCTTGGCGAAGCAAGAACTGTATCGCTATCGTCGTTAACGCAGACTTTATTCGGGGTCGTAGTTTGCCAAAGCAGTGAGCCGTCGAGCTTATAGACAGCCACGTCTCCAGCATTTGTCACTACTGCGAGCTCTTTGCCGTTCGTGGGATCGCCGTCAAAGTCTGCGGCAACTGGAGAAAGATTGGTTTTTCCATCGAAATCTACCCCGCCCGCGAAGCCAGCAAGGGAGGTGGCATCAAGGCAATAAGCAGCCTCCGATAGGCAAAAGATTGCCATGACTACTATGAACGCCTTTACAACTCGCACTTCCAAAAACCTAATCCTTGCAATACCTTATTGATATCGAGTCGTTCTAGTAGATTACTTTAGCAATTGGCGCGCCAACTCAGAAAAATTCTTAAATGGCTTATGTCAGTGATAAACCCTACGCCATTGATTTTTGACAAAAAATCGATTGTTTAGGGCGAGCGCA
>CAZJXY010000613.1:0-2257 GCA_964549925.1 uncultured Bdellovibrionales bacterium
CTCGCTGCTGCGGTTCCGACGTTGGTGCCGGGAGAGGCGGTCATTATCGGACCGGAATTTGGAATTCCGCTAAAAGTGCGGATTGCAGCGCCGAGCGTAAGGCCTTACTTCCTAGGTCCGGATTATCAGAAATATTGGGCTTGAGCTGTATAGCTCAGCGGAATCTACGAAACTCTGATGGTAGTATAGATTGAGCTGCTACCGTTCTATCTCTACTCACCTCTACTTAGTACTGCGCCAGTGCCGTAGCGGGCTTTAAATTATTCCGCGTCCATTGAGCCGTTCAAGCGGTGCAGGGTATTGGGGATTAGCCTTGGTACATACTTTACTGCATCGAAAAAATTATAATCGAGATGTGATTGAGCCCACTCGACTTCCATATAAAGATCAGCAATCTCACCGCGCAATGCAACCTCATTCTTAGAGTCGTTTTCCAAGATGTTGCTCACTTGCTCAGTTGAATGCCGCAGTCTACGAATTTGTTGGAATTCAGAGTAGCTCAGGTCATAGGGGTCGAGCTCCTTCATGGTTGATTGACAGGCCTGATTCAGACCTTCCAGTTCGGCAAGGAAATCATTTCGCAATTCTTGCGATTCCTCAAGAGATCTAACGAATTGTCGCGATTGAGCAGAAATTAAGAAAGAAAGTTCGAGCGCTCCATCAGAAAGAATGGGGTCTAGGCCAGTGACTTCATTATCCATGTCAGCGCTAAGTGCATTTCGTGCAAAAGTCACCATGTGATCGCATCTTGACTCTATGACTCTCACCTCAGAATTAACCTTACTATCAAATGCAAGCAGGCCGGCTCCGAGTGCGCCAAAGCTTAATAATCCAAAGCCTGCCAAGGGGGAGCCGGCCTTCTTGCCATCCGTCTTTGAGGTGAGACCCTCCTCATTCTCGGAATGATCTGGTTGTGTACCAGTCTTTCGAAGATTCTCTTGTTGCGCAGCTGATGTTATTCTATTTTCCATTGATCCTCCGTTACTTAGTTCAGGGTTAAAATATCCGCAGTCCACTGAGGTGTTTCTGACTAACTGACCACTTATTACCAGCGGCTTTATGTTAAACTCAAATTCCTATAAGATTTCTGAAAATTCCAGCTTAATATTTGCGAAATATGACTAAAGGAAGCAATTCGTGGGGAATTTACTGCGGCGCTGCGTCTCACGCATTCAACTAACAATTCCATCAGTTCCGTCCTCAATTTAATTTACCGGGGCATTAAAAAGTATCAAAGCTAAATACAGTTTGAGGATCTAGTATTTGAAATGAGTGGCGAGCAGTATCAATTTGTCTGAGGGATATAGACTGTTAAGCTAGCTTTGTGGGGTGATGGCAGGGGTTTTCGTAATACATTCGCAGGGCCTGTAAGAGGATACGGAATAAGCCGGCTCGAAGTCGTGAAAGGGCTCAGCGGGCGCTTTAATATGCGATCACGCAACAATCCGACCAATAAATTCTGCCGCCCGGAAAAGTGGGATGACTAGCTAAATAAATTGTGACTTGAAACAGTAGCTGAGTTCTGCGCTTGAGCTACCAGTGTTTGATATCATGTAATCTTCTGGCCGTTGAGTCGTTCTTCGAAAGTCGGCACGAGCGCTTTAGCTCTAGGTTGCTTTCGATCGATTATAAACGCTTAGTTCCTCGATCTCCTGCTTCGTCATTTCCAGTCGAGATCTGTCAGATCCCGCAAAATTTGTACTGTTGATCTGTGAAATTCCACACCAAATTCCAAAGATCTACTTTTGTAACTATAAGGGATGACAGACAAAATTCAGTCCAAACGCAAGTATTTGCAAAGGAGAGCGCGCATGATTCAGCCACAAAATAATCCATTTCAAGATCCAAGAAATAATGGATTTGACTTGTCTAAGTGTAATCTTCCGAGGGGCTCGCACCAACAGTCCAAGCAGGAGTTGGAGAATCTTGTTGCTCGATTTAACGACACCATGGGATATCTAAAGCGTCATTTAGTTGCCTATGACGAGATTATCGAAGCGGCAAAGTATGCACTACTAACTCGTCAGCATATGTTGATTGATGGACAACCTGGCTGCGCTAAGTCGTATTTTTGCGAACTTCTGCTCTCACGCTTTTCCGAGGCCACGACATTTAAGATCCAAGGCACTGCTTCAACTAGGGAGGATCAATTGGTGGGCTTACTTAAGATCGATTCTGTAAAGCAGGGAAGCTTCGTCAGAAATACCAAGGGATACGCGACTAGCGCTGATCTGGTTTTAATCGATGAAATATTTCG
>CAZJXY010000614.1:0-2256 GCA_964549925.1 uncultured Bdellovibrionales bacterium
GGTAGAGATCAGGTGATCCAATATGTGGTTGATCGCTATGGCAAAGACAGAGTAGCTCAGATCGCAACATTTGGAACCTTGAAAGCAAAAGCTGCAATTAAAGATGTCGGTCGTGTGCTCGGGATGAGTTATGCCGAAACCGATCGAGTTGCCCAGCTTGTTCCGGCTCCGAGGCAAGGGTTTGATTATTCACTGGAAGAATCCTTAAAAATGGAACCTCGCCTGGCTGACTATGCCAAGGGGGAAGGCAAGGATTTAATTACGCTGGCAATGAAAGTTGAAGGCGCTGTTCGCCACACATCGACCCATGCTGCTGGCGTCGTTATTGGAGATCGTCCACTGATAGATCTTCTGCCGATGATGGTGGACAAGGACGGCAAAGAAGTGACCCAGTTTTCTATGAGTTCCGTGGAAAAGATCGGGTTAGTTAAGTTTGATTTTCTCGGACTAAAGACCTTAACTGTGCTGCATGCGGCTCTTAAGCTAATTAGAGAGAGCAAGGGGGTGGAAATCGATCTGGAGAGTTTGCCGCTCTCGGACGAGCGGACTTATCACCTTCTCTGCGGCGGAAATACTACAGGCGTCTTCCAGTTAGAGTCGGGTGGAATTACCGACATGACGCGACGTCTAAAGCCATCCTGCTTTGATGATATCACTGCTATTTTGGCGCTTTATCGCCCGGGGCCGTTAGATGCAGGCATGGTTGATCACTACATCAACCGAAAGCATGGTAAAGAGCCGGTAACTTACCTGCACCCATTGATGCGGGAATGTCTCTCCGATACCTACGGGATCATATTGTATCAGGAGCAGATTATGCAGCTTGCCCGCACGTTGGCTGACTACTCCCTCGGGGAAGCGGATCTTTTACGCCGCGCAATGGGCAAAAAGGATCCCGAAGAGATGGCCCGGCAGAGAGACGTATTCGTCGGTAGAGCGACACAAAAAGGGATAGATAGCAGACTAGCCTCTCAGATCTTTGATCAGATGGAGACGTTCGCTCGATACGGCTTCAATCGAAGTCACTCCGCTGCGTATGCTATGATCTCTTTTCAGACGGCATACTTAAAGGCTCATTATCCGGTTGAATTTATGGCCGCGTTGATGTCTCTGGAGATGGGAGATAGTGATAAGACCCTAAAGAATCTAAACGAATGCCGTGAACATAAGATTCATGTGCTTGGACCGGATGTCAACGAGAGCGGCGCCGGATTTACCGTTCACGGCGAAAGTATCCGCTACGGACTAGAAGCCGTTAAGGGAATCGGAGAAAAGGCGGTTCAAACGATAATCCGTACTCGAGAGGAGTCCGGAAAATTTGTCGATCTTGAGGACTTTGTGGCGCGAGTTGACTCTCAAGCGCTCAATCGACGTGTAGTAGAAAGCCTGATTAAATGTGGAGCTTTTGATTTCACGGCATTCTCCAGAAGAGAGATGATGGAACGCGTAGAAGACGTGCTAAAGGCCGCCCAGGCGCTGCAACGCGAGAAGGGCTCCAACCAGATCGGCCTGTTTGTGCCGGCTAGCGGGAAACTTGAAATTGCTCGCAGGTCTACGAACCGGGCGGAATGGCCAGTCAATCAGCGACTCGCGTTTGAGCGCGAAGCCTTAGGATTTTATATCTCCGGTCATCCGCTTGAAAAGTATCGGAAGGAGTTAAAGCGTATTGGAATTAAGACCACTCAGGAGCTTCGCGAAGTTGCGAGCTCTCGTTCGGTAAAAGTTGGCGGCGTGGTTTCTACTTTGCGCCTGAAAAACACAAAAAAGGGGGACCGCTATGCAACTTTTACCCTTGAGGATTGGCTGGGCACGATCGAAACAATTGTTTGGCCGGACGTATACCGGCAGGTGGCCAATATTCTAGTTGCAGACGATCCTGTCGTGATTAGCGGCAATCTAGATGTCGGAGATGAGAGGCGAACTTTAATAGCTGATAAGATTGAATCGTTGCTCGATATTCGCGATAGGAGTGCTCGACTCGGTTTAGTCGAACTTCGCGCTAACGACTGTAATGAGAAGAACCTTGCAACACTCTCGCAGATTTTTGAAAAACACCGCGGGACCTGTCCGGTAAAGGTAAACGTTGATGAAATCAGAAAGGCAGTGCAACTGCGGGACCGTAACAATTTGCCGATAAGTGTGGCCCCCTCAGAAGGCCTATGCGAGGAGGTTGAGCAGCTATTCGGTAGACCAGTGCTCTCTTTTATGTAACACTTTTCAACTATGTTAAATACCACGCTAGTGACAGATCTGATC
>CAZJXY010000615.1:0-2250 GCA_964549925.1 uncultured Bdellovibrionales bacterium
CCCAAAAGTACAGGAATGGGAACCTACACGTGAGGTTTCCAGAGGGTACTTATCCACCTCATTTGAAGGCAGTGTTTTTGACGTCTCTACCGGATGGATAGCAGCCTACCGGGGCACATCTACATTTTCGAACTAAGAATATTACTCGCGCAATGAGGCGTGATCTTCGCTTCCTATTCTCCTCACAGATTTTCTGTAGTTCAACTCAGTTAAACGCTTCGATTCTGGCGGTTTATATCAACAAACGTCGCTATATTCTTGGTATATCCTCGGTGATTCTCTGATTCACGAGCTGTTTCTACCTATCTGTTACAGTAGATAAGACAAGTCGCTGAGAAAAATGTGGGGGCCATATTTAGGCAAAGATTGCAGATACTTAGTCTATTTTTGCCGCTATTTTATAGAACATAGGTACAACGCGTACAAAATTCATTAAAAACTTGGCTTATCAAGTTGTTAATGGTGGGATATACTCTTAGGAGCGCTTTACTTTTCAACTGAGATCAGGATAATTGAAGCGCTTTTTGAGCTTAGGCGCTTAAGGCGTCGGTTCCATGGAACCGATAGCCATCCTGGGTATTTCTCTTTTTTTATTCTAGAGTTGCTGCCCCATCGGCAGGCTAGAGTGGCGAGTGAGACTAGCTAGGGCCTAATGACCTGAGGCTGTTTGCCTTGATCCGTGGACAGCTTTAGGCAACTCACGCATGAGACGCCTGCGGCTGAAGCGTAATAACAGTTACTTAGATAGTCGAAGTAGTCGATAGAAGTAGTTGGAACCGTGAAGGAGTATTTTTTAAAGTGAATGTAGAGTCAATGTCGGATACCGAAGGAACTGAAACAACACTACGAGCAGAGAAGGGATATGCCAGAACTGCCCACGCCTCTCGCAGTGAGAATGGAAATGGTAAACACCCGCACTCCTCTGAAGCAGGCTCCAATATAAAAATTGAAGACAACATCACCGCAGTCAGCGAAAGGCCAAAGCCAAATCACGAAGTAACCGTCGAGCAAAATATTGAGAAAGCAATGCGCGTGTTAAAGCGCAAGCTTATCCGAGAAGGTTTGTTCCGCGAGCTAAAAACTCGAAAATACTATGAGAAGCCCTGTGAAAAGCGTAAGCGCAAAAAGAAAGAAGCGCTAAAGCGTGTTCGTAAAGATGAGGCACGCCAGAAGAAGTACGCCAACGGGCTAGTTTAGTTTCGGCCAAAATCTTCTTTAGCCGAAGATCCAGCGATATATCTGAGTTTGCGGCGCTTAACCGCTTTCGCCTGAATTTGCTTTGAGCGAAGATAGCGCCCATGCGAGTCCTCGATCGTTACATCTTTCGTGAAGCCACTTTCTTCACCTTAGTAAGCCTAACAGTTTTTACTGCGATCTTGGTGATCGCTCGGATGCTAAAGCTTACTTCTCTAGTAATCAACAAAGGAGTTGGTGCCTCAGATGTGCTGACGATCTTTGTCTCGATAATTCCAACCTTCATGGAGGTGGCCTTACCGGTTTCGACACTGCTTGGCGTGATGCTAGCGCTGGGGAGACTCTCCGCGGACTCGGAGCTGGTAGTAATACGGGCTAGCGGAATCGCCTTGACCCAACTCATTCGCCCTGTGATTTACCTTGCAGTTATCATCTGCGCACTTAACTTAATAGTCTCTGCACTCTTTCGACCAATCGGCCAAGCAACCCTGACCAAAGCGTTGTTCCGAGTTGCCAGCACTAGATCCTCTGCTGGATTGAACCCGGGTATGTTTAACGACTTAGGAACGCTGACCCTTTACGCCGAAGAGATTGATTCAAAGACCGGATTACTGCGCCATGTGCTGATCGAAGATCGGCGTGGGACCGAGGGACGCCAAATTATAACCGCCAAACGCGGGAAGATTGTCTCAGACGAAACAAACCAAACGGTTAATTTTTTACTGAATCAAGGAACGATTCATTTTTCCGGTGAGCGCGGCGACTACAACTTTACCGACTACCAAAATAACGTGATTATTTTTAAGCCGGAAGAGCTTGCAACTGAAAAATCCGAGGGGGATGTAAGCCCTCGATCAATGCTGCTGCCTGAGCTTAGAGCCAAACGATCAATATTATCGAACCAATTACAAAGTGATGAATCGCTTGACCAGGATCAACGCAGCAAGACAAGTAATCGGATACGCTCGATTGATTTGGAAATCTCGCGCAAATTCTCAATGCCGGTCGCCTGTATCATTTTAGCGCTGCTGGCTATGCCGCTTGGGGTGCAGCCAG
>CAZJXY010000616.1:0-2222 GCA_964549925.1 uncultured Bdellovibrionales bacterium
CTAATCCCTCTTACCTAGAAGGCATTTTCGCGGCCATTATTTATGAGGCTTATCGGGGGAGCGCTGCAGCTTGATTGACGGTGCGATTCGCGTATAATCAAGGGCGCAAATAATTGTGTTGTTGGAGATCTTATGACTTTCACTCTCTCTCAGACTGGACCCCAACCAGAGAAAGATAAGCATTCAGTTTTGCTTTTCCCGGATGCTGAGACGGCGCGAGAAAAACTTGCTGAATTGAAGGGAAAGGTCGCTGTGAGTTATCAAGTTGCAGGAAGAGCTGTAGAACTTCACGCAAGTTCCGAAAAGGTTAGGTCTTGGGGACTCGAGCAGTATCAGATTAACTCTGTTCCACCCGGATTGTCGACTATGGACGAGATCGTAGTCGAGGGGTTTTTGCAAGCTCATCAGCCGCATCCTCCCAGTCCCAATGAAGGCCTGCCCTGGAATGCTCCGGGTAAAGAAGCGCCGATCCAAATACCCTCTCCGCCCGACCCGAACCTAAAGCTAAAAGCCCACGAAATTCGGGGTTTGATCGCTTTGAATTCTGCTCAGCTCGAAACTATTACACCCGAGGAATTACTCGAGTTTGAATCAACACCCCAAGCTAGGCGTAACGGACAGATGCGCTTTGCAGCCGAAAATCTCGCCGGGGCTTCAAGGCTATTGGAAGCTGAAGATACGCGCCTTGGAGGCAACGGTCTTTCCACTCGTGAACTGCTCGCTGATTCCTTCTATGTCAGATCTGCTGGGCTGTACGCGCGGACGTATCGTACCTACTGCAAGCTATGGGAACTTAATCGGGTGGCTTCCGGAGAGTAAGTGATTCTATAATTGAAACAGGACATCCATCTTTTGAGGCACAGCCATTTTTCTCAACTCGCCTCCAGAGCTTAAAGCTTCGAGGTGGTTTTGATTAATGTTCACAATCTGTTAAAATCGAGACACCAATTCAGTTGTTCGGAGCAGTACCTCGTATGAATCCTGAAAATGCCTATCCTGAACGTCAATCTTTAGGCCAAGATGATCCGTCGCCTCTTGTAGCCGAAACCCTGGCTGCTTCTGTGGTTACTGACCGGGATAGAGTAGTTGAACAGATCGCAAAATGGTCGTCGAGACTAATTGTTCCTGTGCTGGCTTCGGACGAAGTTCGTGATTTGTTAGTGAACAGTTGCGAAGCAGCTATGCGCAGATTGGATTACCAGGAGAAAAAAAGGGGGCAGCAAGATATTATAAACGCTCACCAGGAGTATTTGGACGCAGGGCGAGAGGATTATAAGACTCTTGATCCTAGTTCTCCAGAAGCCCAAAGTCTTCAGGAAGAATTAGCGCAGATTGAGGTGGAGATCGGTCAATTGCGGAATCAAGCATTGGATCAAGAACCTGCGGAAATATCTGACGGTTCGTGTAGTAAAGAGCAGCTTGAGAACAGTATTGTGCAGTTTCAATCCGATCCTAAGGCTCTAAATCACTGGGCTGATGAATATGCCAAGGTAGAATTTAGCGAGAGAAGCAAATCTATCGATCAATTGAGTGTGGCACTGAGCAAATTGACAGAGAACGGAGTACTTCCTAACGAAGTAGCTGATAAGTTGATTAGTGCACTGCGGGAGATCCCAGCTCCGCAGCCCAATCCTGATGGGCTGCTAAAGATCCTTCTATCTAATCACTCTGACAGCGCAAATCCAATCTCAGTGTCTGAAATACAGGCCGCTTATCGCTCAAAATTTCCAAATAGAGAGCAATTTGTCCAAGACAAAATGGAGAGTTTTAGTGCAGAATTTGAATACTGGAAGAACGTTTTTAGGATTTTCAGTGATTGCTTTCAAGATAGCGAGATGGCACCGATATTGACTTGGATTAGCGAACTGATAACTGGTCCAGAGGCGGAGAGTTGCCTTAAAGCGATCAGCCAACGCTGTACAGATGCGATAGCTGACGACATCTATGTAGCTTAAGCAGTAACAGGAGATCCATCTTTTGCTGAGTCACCGCACCTCAGCTTTACGCGTTTTCGTAATTTCACGGGAAAAGTTTCCGAATTTCTTCGCGATTAACTATTTTTTATCGCGGAAAACAAGTCCCTGAGACAACACGAGGTGGAATTGGGTCAGCCTAAGACGACTGACCCAGTTCTAATAGATCCTAGTGAAGGATTGGCTCGCCTAACTCGATTTCTGTTGAGGTATTCTCTTCCTCTTCTCTTGGCCCGCAAGTGCATTTAG
>CAZJXY010000617.1:0-2217 GCA_964549925.1 uncultured Bdellovibrionales bacterium
GATTTCCTCGGGCGGCTTTTTACTTTAGCTGGAGTTCCCATTTTACTTCCAAACTCCTTCTTCGGAGCAAAGTAGCGAGCATTTTCAGGTGTTAATTCCAGAATCTCAGCCCAAAGAATTCGAGACTTCTCGGGATACCTAAAGCGCAGCCGGAATTCATTGTTTTGACCAAGCGGTTGAGTCTCAAACACAACCTCGCGCTCTCCAGTGCCGATGGGGATCGAAGCGATAAATTTATTTCCGCCTGCTTTCGCATGTTTCCTTACACTAAGCTGATTATGTTCCGACTCCGAGCGCAGCCTAATTACTAAAAGATACCGAGAGCCCTGATTTAAAAAGCCTCCCGGAATGGAATACTCACCTGACGCCTTGTCCTGCGGAATTTGATTCGATTCTAGTTTTCTTTGCAAACTTCCCAATTCGGAAAGTTTCCTACCAGAAAGGCGCCACTTTATAATCGAGAGTTCCTTTCCCTTTGGCACCTTAAGCAACCGTTCGGTCTGTTGATCAATTAAAACATCCGGCATGTTCTGTTCAATTACATACGGATCGAAGCTGTACTTATGAGTAGTATAATAGATACTCCAAGCAAAATCTTTGGCGATAAATGGAGTAAGCGCAAAAAAGAAAGAGTCCCGGTAAACCATCAGCTTCCCTGCTATCTGATCACTTAACCCGGTTCGCCCGCGAATTTTATGCGATCTGTCAACGATCAGAGGTTTTCCAACTTCCTTATCGTCGACGAATTTCTCCATCCACGGATCAGCTCTTTTAGCTTTTACATAAAGGGTCGGAACACGCTCGTCGTACAAAAGTCCGAGCATCCTACCGAGTTCCCCCACTTCGGTCCTAGTCTCTACCTCATACTGATCAAGAGAAACCGGAGGGAGTTGCGGGAAAAGCTCCCGCAGTCGATCGTGCAAAGCTTCATAAGCCACAAATCCACCCAGCCTATTCCAATGTCCGTCACGCTTGCGATAAAGCTCCCCTCGATCCTTCGAATTTAACAACTTATCCTTAATATCCAATATAGGGACTGTTGAATTCGTGCGGAGATATCGCAGCAACTGATCGTACCTTCGCTCTCTATTTATTTGCTTAATGTACCTGGGATAAAATTCGGAATAGATCGTCTCTTTGCTCGGAACAATCATTAGAAGATACTGAACTCCAAGCGTCGTTAAATACTCGTACCTAGATTGATAAACCTCCTTAAGTTTCCTTAGCTCTGCCTCGGTAAATAAATTTGCTCCCTGAAAATACTTAACCGAGTCATCGTTGGTATGAAAAAGCCAGCCGTCCTCTCCTACCATCACATCCTTTGTGCCCGACACATTAAACAGTCGAAACCTGACAGTATTTTGAATCCGAACTAAAAGATCACGAAAGCCAAAGTTCTTCTCGAAATACCGGTCGAAGTTGGCAGGAAAGTCCTCCAACTTTGACAGCGATAGTGTCGGAATCGGATGCTTCTCTTTTATTTCAGCTAACTGAAAGCGTTCCAAATTTAAGGGTTTAAAAAATTGCTGAAGTAATGGAAGTAAAAGCATCAGAACAAATCCAGCACCCAAAAGTCGTTCAAGCCACTGCCTCATGCTAAAACCTAAAATAGATAAATGGGTTATAGCTTTGTGCTGCTAAACGCGAGATTGAGTAGAGAAAGATGATAGCGACAACAGGGGAATAAATTAGCTGCTGTGCATCTCTACGTTCCCGAAGCTTAAACAGCCTAGATACAGGGAATGAGAAAATTAAGGCAAGTAAGAGCAGCGAAATCACCTCATGATTTAAAAACTGGAGTGCAGTAATTGTAACTTGAGCGTCGGGCTTTCCATAAAACATTGTGACTAGATAAGACACGGCGGCACTAAGATCGTTTGCCCTAAAAAATACCCATCCTATGATTACCACAAGCCAGACATATGCGAGTTTGAAAGGGTAAGGAAATTTCTCCTGCCATTTTCCAAATCTTGTGCGCTCAAGCGAAAGAAACGCGCCATGTAACAGTCCCCATACCACGAAATTCCAACTCGCTCCGTGCCAGAGGCCACAGAGGAAAAATACTAAAAAAAGATTGATCGCCGTTCGAAGTTTCGAGCCCTTATTCCCGCCTAACGGAATATAAAGATAATCCCGAAACCAAGTGGAAAGGCTTATGTGCCACCTGCGCCAGAACTCTTTGATACTGGTCGCAGCGTAAGGAAAATTGAAATTCTC
>CAZJXY010000618.1:0-2217 GCA_964549925.1 uncultured Bdellovibrionales bacterium
TTCAATTTTGAG
Source organism: uncultured Bdellovibrionales bacterium (assembly GCA_964549925.1). GTDB lineage: Bacteria > Bdellovibrionota_C > UBA2361 > UBA2361 > J135 > CAZJXY01. The sequence continues at coordinate 13 of CAZJXY010000618.1, forward strand.
TAAGGCAATATCAGTCTTTACATCAGAACCGATAATCTTTGCTTCGTATGGCTCCTTATCATCTGATAAACGGACAACAACCTTTCCGGCTTTCTCGATCACATGATTATTGGAAACAATGTAGCCATCCTCGCTAATCACAAAACCGGAACCGACTGAAGCGATTGGGCGATTATCCTTCTTGAACTGAAAAGGCAATCCTGGAATCGAAAGCTCTCCCTCCTCCTCACCCGGTAATTTGTCAGATTCGACGGAGATATTCACTACTCCAGGACTGAGCGATTCCGCGAGTTCAGCGAAACTAGGCAGCGAAATCTTTTCCCCCTTAATATCGGGCTGGCCTTCACGAAAGATCTCTTCCGCAAACCCGGCAGAGGTAGAAGCCAAAAAAAACACCCCTAACCCAATGTTCAGGAGCAATGTAGTGAAATTTCTCATCGATTATCTCTGCAATTTAAAAGATAGCGCGTTAGCCAGCTTTCGATGCTCGCACAAAACTCATCCGCACAGAATGTAAAATCTCCTCAAGCAGATGAGATTCCTCCGTATCTAGATTCCCTTTGGTTTTTTCCTGCAACATCTCAATGATCTCAATGGTCTGCTTAGCCCCCGGGACGTTTTTCTCGACTCCCGGTATCTTGAGGTCCCCAAGTTGGGCCATGGTCTGAGTGGCAAGAGACATCATAAAGGCGGTAAACGTAATAGGCATCTCCGATGCGTCTGATGGTTCGGATTTAGCAGCCTCAGCGCTTGGTTTAGTTACAGTTGTAGTATTCGACTCAGACGCGGACGATTTAGAATCACCGCTTGAGGCAAATCTACGCTTATCTGAGATGGTGTATCCCTTTTTTGGGGACGGATCTTCGTCTCGCTCGTCAGCCACGGTAAATCCTTTCATTAATTGGTCTATTAAGCGCCTGTGCAGTTCTGGGCATCTAAACCTAATTACTCCTTTTCTAAGTGTCAACCTGGAGTAAAAGGGTATTTCAATTGCGCTAAACCGGCCCTGATAGTTAGTATCGGCTGATATGAATTTTACAGTCACCGTCCTTGGCACCGGAACGTCCACCGGTATTCCGATCCCGGGCTGCCGCTGCCGCGTCTGCCTATCAACAAACCCAAAAAATAGGCGATTTCGTACCTCAATCGCTATTAGAACCGAGCATAACAGGGTCGTGTTGGTAGATGCCTCGATCGACCTTAGGATGCAGGCGCTGACTTTCGGAATTGATCGGGTCGATACAGTGCTTTTTACTCACGCACACGCTGACCATATCTTGGGTACTGATGATCTTAGATGTTTTAATTTTGTGCATCGAAACGTAATTCCTTGTTACGCTACGCCTGAGACTCTGACTAAAATAAAAGAGACATTCCCGTATATCTTCGAGGCCAATCCGAAATATGAGGGCGGGTTGCTAGCTCAACTTACCTTAAATGAGTTTAAGATGTATCAACCGTTCGAGGTTGAAGGGTTAAAAGTTACGCCGCTTCGTCTGGAGCACGGCTCGATGGAGGTGGCAGGATTTAGGATCGGGGATTTTGCCTATGCGACCGATTGTAAGAGGATTCCCGAAGAGAGTAGAAAGCTTTTGCGCGGGGTTAAATATTTGATTCTAGATGGGCTTAGGTATGAGCAACACAAGACTCACCTTACTATAGAGGAGTCGTTGGAAGTAATAGCAGATCTAAAGCCAGGGCAGACGTATCTGACTCATATGACTCATGCGGTAGATCACGATGAAACCAACTCTAAGTTACCGAGAGGTGTGGAGCTTGGGTATGATGGGTTGAAGATTGAGGGGCGGGGGTAAGTGCGCTTGCTACGACACTTCTACTCTGTCTTTTTCCCAATGCGTCTAAAATCCCATGACCAGTAAACATAAAGAGATTTACCCAGAATATCGCTGACTGAAACAAAGCGTTGTTTCCAATGCCTTGAATCCTTGGAGTGATCTCGATTATCTCCCAATAAGAATACCGCGCCTTCTGGAACAGTAACTTCCTCCATCTGCCTTGCCCCTCCATCCAACCATCTTGCATATGGTTCAGATTGGAACTGACCATTTAAGATCAACTCAGTCTTTTTAACCTCGACTTTATCTCCTCCTAAAGCTACTACTCTCTTTATATACTTTCCCTGTGATTCATCTTCGGGTGTCTCTGGGTCATATATCCTACTGAAAACGACGATATCTCCACGCT
>CAZJXY010000619.1:0-2209 GCA_964549925.1 uncultured Bdellovibrionales bacterium
GATCCTTTTTGGCTTATCGGCATCCAAACACCAGGTGTTAAAGGTTCCCGACTATTCTATTGCCCATTATCGAAAAGTCTTGACCCATCGATAATAGAGTATATAATGGTCGGAGTATGGAACGCTCAATATATAGGTCGATTATTGCCGATTTGCCAAAGAAAATAGTTCTTCTTTCGGGGCCAAGACAGGTTGGGAAGACTACATTGGCCAAGTCCTTAGCTAATAATTACGAGTACTTAAACTATGACACACTGAAGCACAGAAGCATTTTCAAAGATCAGTCTTGGAACCGTCAGACCGACTTGGTGATTTTGGATGAGCTCCATAAGATGAAAAATTGGAAGTCATGGTTAAAAGGAATTTATGACGACGAGGGTACGACTCCGCCAATAATTGTTACGGGAAGTGCTCGCCTTGATACATCTAAGAAGATGGGAGATTCATTAGCTGGTCGTCACTTCAGTTTTCGGCTTCATCCGTTAAACCTAAGGGAGTTAAAGGGAGCTTACTCTAGGGAGGTAATCTTTAAGCGATTGCTGGAGCAAGGCGGGTTTCCAGAGCCGTTCTTCTCTAAAGAAGAGTACTTTTATGAACGGTGGCAACGTACGCATCTAGATTTAATACTAAGGCAGGATGTTGTCGATCTAGAAGTGGTACGACGCATTCAGGATATTGAGACCCTCATTTCCCTTTTACGGCAAAGGGTCGGGTCATTGGTCTCTTACCAATCTCTTGCTGAAGATTTGCAGGTCTCTCCAATCACTGTTAAGCGTTGGCTCAATCTCTTAGAGAACTTATTTGTTATCTTTAGGGTAACACCCTGGACCAGCAACGTCGCACGTTCTTTACAAAAGGCCAGCAAGTACTATTTTTATGATAATGGCCAGATCGAGGGGGAAATAGGAGCTAAGTTTGAAAACCTGGTAGCAAATGAACTGCTTGCATATATCAATTATGAGCAGGATACAAAGGGCCGCAAGTTAGAGTTACGTTTTCTGCGGAATAAAGACGGCGATGAATTGGATTTCGCTGTGGTCGAGAAGAAATCCCTATTGGTGGCAATTGAAGCTAAATGGGATGACGAAACGCCATCCGCTGCATTTAAGAGGTTACTGCCCAAAAGTTTACCTGGGAACTTTCAGGCCTTCCAGGTTGTGGGCAAACTCTCTCGAAATAAGGAATATCCTTTTGGCCTGCGAGTGGTTTCGGCACCCAAATGGTTAGAAGAATTAAGATTCTAAAGCTGCTCGCTTGACACCGCGTCCGCCAACTTGTCGACCACCTGCCCCCTCCTATTCTCAGAGAACCTGCTTAAGCGACTGCCGATTTTCGCTGAGTTGAATGCAGCAAATCTATACGTTCTGGATCGGATTCAAAGCAGCATCTGCATACCGCGCATCTGTCCGAGAAACCTGTTGCCGCAAGAGACCTTCATACAGCTGGGCGTTTACCAATACCAACTTTTCTCCGTTCTTTTGGGTGATTAGCAGCGCCTGTGGGTGTTGAAGTAAGATGCGGGCATAGTATGCAAAACTTCGTACAAGATGCGCCGCCGAAATTATTTGAGAAGAGGTAAACATGTAATGTTCTCACGGAATCACTGGGAAAATGGGCGGGGGCTTATCTTTGTACACAGGTCAATCCCTTTCACCGAATGAATCTTTAGTTTTCTCAAAGCCTCTACTACTCGAAATCACAGGCGATTCCAGCAAACTATGATAAGAGCCAAGAATCAGTTAAAATCTTACCCCGAGGTGTAATTTGGAAGTACGAAGAGAGACTGATCAACCAAGCGCTGAGCGCGTGCCAACGCCTGGACTTGACCTTAGTTATAGCGAGGAAGAGTTTCAGCGCGACTATGGGGCGGCGACCTCTGAATTAAGTACTGGCAACTTGGAAAGCGCGTTGCGTATTGCTGAAACCAGCGTCGGTCGGCTCGAAAGACTTAACATAAAAACTGATGTCCGCCCGTTTGGGGTATATCAACTGATCGCCAAGATTCAAGAGATACAAGGACATCCAGACTTAGCGGCCGTAAGTCTTGAGAAGGCTGCAGTCGCTGGCAAGAAGACTTGCTCGATAGATTTACTGGACCCGATTGCTACGGTACTAGAACAAGCCGGACTGCTTAATCTCCGAGCGCACAAGCCAGATCAGGCGATCATCGATCTACAGGAGTGCCTACACTTACGAGACCACGACAGTG
>CAZJXY010000620.1:0-2207 GCA_964549925.1 uncultured Bdellovibrionales bacterium
TCGATCTCATCATCAATCAAATCATCAACGTGAATCTTATACAAACGAGCATAAAACAAAAGAATCACCAAAGGAGGCACTCTTTTTCCGTGCTCGAATGCCGATATCTCCGCCTGTGTTAGAGAATCCGACATGCCAAAACTCGCTATAATGCCGTTCTGAGACAGACCGAGCGATTGTCGAATTCCCAGTAGTTTCTTAGACAGATTCTTAGGCCTTTCGATCCGTGCTCTTCCCATTTAGAGATTCCTCCCTAAGTAGGCGGCGCATTGCATCTTGCGTCTAAGACTATTTAGTCTTAGTATGTTGATGCCTGTTGAATTTGCCATGCCCGTATCAAATTGGGCACGGGCAAGTCTCATCAGCCGAGCGTTTTATGAGCCTGTAGCATTGTCAAGAAACTAATGATTCAAAATAACAGGATTTTACAGATAACTCTAGCCGCGCACGATTGTCTAAAGGTATTTTAGGGGGAAGAAATGGCACACGAGATATATATTGACGAGGGTAGAGCATCAATGATGTATGCCGGTGACGTTCCCTGGCATGAATTGGGAGAAAGGGTCGTGGGAGCTGCGACCGCGGCTGAAGCGATTCAAGCGGCTAATCTGGACTGGGAGGTGGCCAAGCTCCAATTATTCGCGACCAATGGTCAACACGGAATGCCAGTGAAAGGAAAATTTGCAACCGTAAGGGCTGATAAGATCGGCAAACCCGACTGTGAGGTCTTTGGCATTGTAAGTGAAGGTTACACGCCGTTGCAAAATAGAGAGGCTTTCGAGTTCTTCGACACGATCGTTCAAGACGATAAGGCAGCCATGTATCACACTGCTGGGGCACTTGGATTTGGTGAGAGGATCTGGATCTTAGCCAAGCTTCCAACTGACATTGTTGTCGCAGGAAATGACATTACGCACAAGTATTTGTTGCTGAGCAATAACCACGATGGAAAAGCGGGTGTTCAGATCAAGTTCACCCCGGTAAGAGTAGTATGCAATAACACGTTAACCATTGCTCTTGATAGCGGTCGAACCTTAAGTGTCCCTCACTTCAGTAACCTTCAAGAGCGACTCTCGAAAACCGCTGAATTGCTCGGTATCATTGGACGAAAATACGAGGAAATCGAGGAGAGCTTTCTCCAGTTCGCAACGGTAAAAATGGACTCCAAAAAACTCCATACTTATTTACGAACCGTGTTCCCGGACCCGCCGAACCAGAAAAATATCCTTGCGTTACGAAGAGCCCAAGCAAATCGATCCCGAGCGGAACATTTGTTCGATCAAGGTCAAGGTAATTCTGAAAATGGGGTCAAGGGAACATTGTGGGCAGCTTACAATGGCGTGACCGAACTGATCGACCATCGGGTAACGACATCGGGTGATCAATTGTTCGCTGCTGGCGGTTCACGACGGCTTAATTCGATTTGGTTTGGCGAAGGAGCCAGCACTAAGGCTAAGGCATATGAGATAGCAATGGATAAACTATCCGTATGGCGTAATTGATTGATCGAACGTTAGGAAGGCAAATCGCACTGTTCTCCGATATGTTTTGAGCGTCACACCCGCGAGAGACTACATTTCCCAATTCTATCTGCTCGTTTTTGATGGTTTTACTACTACGTCGTCAATTTACTTCGTTATCCAAATAATGGTGTTGGAACCACAAAACCGACTTCGTAAAAACAGTCACCTCTGTAATTCCCTGTTAAAAGGCGGCTTAAGCCATTTTCGTCGTGCGCTAAAGCTTTATTGAGTTCACGACAAAATGTTGAGTTAGAACGACAAATACAATATTCGCTACATTCGGTTGTGAAATTTCATTTTTAGATCGCGATCGCGGGCACCTTTGGGCTGTTTGTATTAGATGTTATAGGATTTTGTCTACGATGGATAGGATAAATGCTTCAAAGCAAAGCAGAGAGAAAGATGACGTTTCTGGCACCGGGGCTCGACCTAATCAAGAAGACTCCATTTTGGCACTACAAGTACTCACCAGGGCATTAGAGTTACGGCCGAACATACGTAAAGCAATCGTGGGTGAAGATTTTTTGAAGCTTACTCAGGCAGAAAAGGATAGAGAAGCTTTGACCCCACGGGCAAATCTTATCTTCACCGATTCAGAAGAAAAATTTCCCTTATTGTTTTTGCGGTTTGTTGGTAATGTGTTTTCCACAGTGGAGATGGTTTTTTACCCCTTTGAGGCAATCG
>CAZJXY010000621.1:0-2205 GCA_964549925.1 uncultured Bdellovibrionales bacterium
ACTTGGCAAGCCAAGATTGTGCTCGCCCTACGCCATTGATTTTTTGTCAAAAATCAATGGCGTAGGGTTTAGTCCTTGTGGCTATCCTTTACTCGCTAACTGCGATACTATCCCTGCGCTATGAGTAATCTTGAGACAACGGAAACTACAACTACGGAAGCCCGACCCACGGCTGTGACGCGCACATTTTCTGAGCTTTTAAACAGCGATACACTCAGAGGAGCGATCGAAAAGCTAGGATTTACAAATCCGACCCCGGTTCAGGCGAAAACCATCCCTCCCGCATTGGCCGGCTATGACTTGATCGTACAAGCCAAAACAGGCAGTGGGAAAACCTTAGCCTATTCACTTCCCATCCTAGAGTTGATAGAGAAGCTTCCGACTCAGGATCAGACCTTTGCCCTAGTCGTCGTACCTACAAGAGAACTTGCCACGCAGATTTCGGAAGTGATCGCCACGGTCTCCGGCATTCGTGTGCCGACGCTTATCGGCGGAATGAGCGGCCGCGAACAAGGACGTGCGTTGAGTGACGATAAGCGGATCGTAGTTGGAACCCCGGGGCGGATTCTCGATTTTCTAGATAGTCGTGAATTTAGCTTAGACCATTGTAAGAGCTTCGTCTTGGATGAAGCTGATGAAATGTTATCTACCGATTTCTTGGAAGATATCGAGAGAATATTGAAGCGCATGCCGCAGCATCGCCAAGGAATATTCGTTAGTGCCACAATCACTCCTAACGTCGAGATGCTAGCACGGCGTTTCTTGAAGGAGCCGAAACATATAATCGTAGAGACCCCGGCTGAGGCGATGCCGCAAATTGAGCACCGTTTCTACGAAGTAGGGGGCGACCTAGTGGCAAAGGCGACAGCCCTGTGCGATCTGCTTGAAACAGTTAAGCCGCGCTCGGCCATCATTTTCTGTAATACTAAGTCCGACACTGAGCTAGTTGAAGTGTTTTTGAGACGACGCGGCTTTGACGCCAGACGTATTAATTCAGACCTGAATCAAAAGCAGCGAAATGCAGTGATGGGACGAATTAAATCCGGGGAACTGCGGTTCCTGGTAGGAACTGATATCGCTGCACGCGGAATTGATATCGAGCAGCTAGACGCGGTGATTAATTATACGATTCCGGAGCAGCCAGAAGTTTATGTTCACCGTACCGGCCGTACCGGTAGAGCTGGCCGAAGTGGGATTGCTTTAAGTTTAGTCGGCCCAGGAGATTTCACGGCCTTTCAAAATTTAAAACGGGAGAATCTTGTTGCGATTAATAAGTCTCCTCTGCCTTCGGAGGAGGAGGTCATCGCCGCGAGGTTAGAGCATTTCAGCGAACTACTATCTAATGCCAAGATTAACCTGCAGCCCCGAGATGAGGTCTTGGCAGAGAAATTGATTGCGAGCTCCCCGGATCTGAAAGTTCTGCTGACTAAGCTTTATCGTTTCAGCCTGGAACATATGTTTAGCACCCAGGTTCGAGCTCTGGAAGAAGAGTTGGATGGGGATCAGCAAGATGGTGGACGTAGCGGAGGACAGAGGCAGCACTCTCATCGCGGGGGTGGTCATAGAGGAGGAAGAAACGGGGGCGGAAGGCATCAGCGCGGAAGGCGTTAATTAGGGTCAGGAGGATCATCGAGCCCCTCGATCTTTATTCTCAGGTCTCCAACGTTTCTAGTACGTTTCCCATGCGCTCGAGGTACCCAATTTTCAGGGTGTTCTGATGCTATCTCTCCGGCCTTATTAACCAGATCAAAATCAACCTTTGTACCCATTCCGTGAAGCAACATTACACCATCTGGGTACCACTCCCTAGTTTGTGCGATTATTCTTGGCATACCTCGTAAGTTGGTCGAACCTGCAAATTTGCCATTACAGAAAAGCAGGTAAGCTCTTTTATCAACCTCCATCGAGTAGCAATCAGCGCAACTAGCGCGCTCAGCCCAACCGTTTGGTCGACTATCATACTCAGCTTCATAAGCAATCAGCGCCTGAATGTTTGACTGTTGACCTTCGGGAATAGTTAGATCGTTAAGTTGTTCCTCAACAAGAAGGTAACGATCGGGTGAAGGGTTCGGTGAGTGCATCATTTAGCGTAGTGTAATCGATCAGCCGAACTAATCAATTTTCGAGGACATGAATTATGATTCAAAAGGGGCGAGCGTAAGCCCGGTCGACCGAGAAAACCTACAGGTCGAGGGCGTCCGTCAA
>CAZJXY010000622.1:0-2205 GCA_964549925.1 uncultured Bdellovibrionales bacterium
CGATGTGCATTTGATTCTCCAATATTAGTTATCGGAGAATCGGAGAGAAAGTTTCCTGTGCATGGATGAGAGCCTGCCAACTTCTTGCTGTTCACTGCGCCTAAGCTGGGCTTGCCCCGACGAAGTCCTGTGGGCGCAGCGAACAGGACGAAGTTGGGGTGGAGTATCTGAGGCTCTTAAGAGCCCCATTTTCGAGTGGAATGTACCTTCGGTTCGTCCCGTTCTCTTCTCAAGTCATCACTTACCGAAAGCTTCTACTGGTATTAGCTGCGATGGAATATGAGCTTCGGTCTCAGAACCTTCAATTTCCTTTTGCAGCAAGTAGCAGCTGCGCTTATGGGAAACGATCTTGTGCGCTGCGTAATACGGATTACAACAGCAACATGCCGGGTCAATCCTTTCGAGCACAATATCTCCTGGCTTAAGCGCGGCAAAATCCTTCACTGACAGCGGCGAAGGAGCTTGTCTAATATTTGCGACACTGACCGGATCGTAGCTGCAATCATCGTTGGATGACTCTATGATTAACGTATCGTTTGATTTGCTTTTTACTACTCCTTCTAACGTTGTGTAAGCTGCTCCCTCAGCGGATTGTTCCACTTTCATAGAGAAGCCATCGAGGAGATCGCCCTTTTTAAAGATCTTCGAAATCGTGGGTGGTATCGCAAAAAGATGCCCACCAGATTCAGCAAGATATTTATCTTCTCTGTAATGACCACATAGCACCTTTTCGGAATCTGTCTCGAAGCAATCATCACGCTGGGCAACAACTTTGCGTAAAGACCAACGTTCCGGGGTGAGCCGATATTCCTTGGCATAGACTTTATCGCCCACGGAGAACTGCTTTGCTGAGCCTCGCAGTGCATCAAATTGAGCGGTCGTCAATACATTCCCCGAGAGCACATAGAAACGAAAAGGCCCTCCCGCATTCTTGACTTCATGACAATCCTGACGCACAGCCAGCACGCGATCTACTATTGGCGGCATTTTGGAATTTGGTAGTGGCTTAGACGACAACTCTTCAATCACCTCTTGTCCCACCTCGCTTCCTTCTTCTTTAATCTGAGCAGGAACTTTCAGGAACGGTGCCTTCGAAGGATACGGGCGAAGCCGCTCAAGTAGCAAACAGTCAGAGCGCGCACCAACGTACTCCGCGGGTGTCCAGTCGCCCCCGTTTTTTCCTACTCTCACGTAGACTGGCGTGCCAGGCTCCAGTGCCCATAAGTCATTAACAGGCAGAATAAAAAGAAGCAGAAAAAAAAGTAGCCAACTGAAGGCGACTCGATATCGGCGGTCTTCAAAAGATGTGCTCGGGATTCCAGTCGAAATCTTCATAATTCTTTTCTTAAATTTGAAGATCTTACTTTACCTTGCGCCCTTCGCAGGGGGCAAATTTGCCCAGTTTAGGAACGAAGCTGCGTGGATCTCGAAGTACACTCCGCCCGCCGCCGCCGGAACACGCATCGCTGCCTGGGCGCCGAACAGGGCTTTCCCCGCCGTAGCGCCCGTCAGGGCGCGAAGTTGGGGTGGAGTATTTCACCTAGTTTCAGCACTTGAAATGCACCGAATTATTTTTTGATAGCAGCCAAACAGCATTCATTTTTTGTGGGCTTCTGAAAAATCAAGAAATCTTCTGAAATGCTTCAGCTGCGGTTACGTCTTGGATTGAGGATAAGATAAAACAGCTGTCATAGAAATCATATTTTGCGATTGCTTAAACTCTGCTAGCAGTATCCACCGCATTGTTTTGGGCTCTTTTTTCTCTCCATATAAATTCAATACCGGTGTAAAACTGCTTCCACGATAGCCAAATGAAGTTGACATGTCCTATACCGCCCTCTTTTAGCTCCAGCGCATCCCTATCATCCGGAGTATCAAGCCATCCAATAGAATCCAATTTCCGACGCGAAAAATGTTGTTTATCAAATCAGTTTTTACATAGCGACCTGGCCTAATCGGCAAATCAGTTCCTTCCATGGGCCACGAGCCGGAAAACTCCTTCGATCCCTGATGGCCCATGCATTTTGGTTTCTGGGATTACTTAAACGTTTAATTTAAGATCGAAGCTGTGGATCTGTAACTAACTACTGAGGGTTTTGTTCAACTCTAGCGTGGGCTTAGTCTGTGCGCGGAAGTTAAACTGTGGTCTATTCTTGTCAATTGCTGCGAGGCTCGCAACCTCTTGAATTCGTTGATTGAATATGC
>CAZJXY010000623.1:0-2184 GCA_964549925.1 uncultured Bdellovibrionales bacterium
TCGCCTTATGCAGGGCAACTTCGGCTGAGTCAACCCTACTCATCTGCCCAGCACCAACTGCAAGAAGCAAGTCCCGGGTTACCACTGTAATAGCGTTGGATTTTACATGGCCGCAAATATTCCAGGCAAACTGCAGCGCTTCGTATTCCTCTGCAGTGGGCGTGCGCTTTGAGACAACTTTTCCTTCTTTTACCGAAGAGCTCGTACGATCACGCTCCTGGATTAATATGCCACCTTCAACCGCCCGAAGTTCGCACTCAACTCCGTTTGCGCTAAAATCAACGCGCATAATCCTTAAGTTCGGACTACGTTTTAAGAGCTTGAGAGCTGGCTCTGAAAAACTTGGAGCTAAAACCACTTCGGCAAAGCCTTCACGAATTTCCTCAGCTACATCAAGATCGACCTCTCGATTAAAAGCCAATATGCCCCCGAAATGGCTGCGCGGATCGCTTTGTTTAGCCAAGGTTAGAGCTAATTTTAAGGTTTCAGCTTTGCCTACTCCGCAGGGGTTTAAGTGCTTAATTATTACAGCGCATGGTCGCTCACCCAAGCAACGAATCAAATTAAGCGCGGCATCAAAATCCAGCAGGTTATTGTACGACAGCTCCTTCCCGTGCAGTTGCTCCCAACTTTTCTGGGTGCTAGTAGCTATACTTCGATAGAAAGCGGCCTTCTGGTGCGGATTTTCTCCGTAACGTAACTGCTGAGAGCGCTCGAGTACCAAGCCAGCGTAACGACCGAACTTTCTGGATTCTGGCTCCTCAGCCAAAGAACCAAGATACTTCCCTATCTCTAAGTTATAATTGGCTAACGTTATAAATACTTTAGAAGCTACGTTTCGCCTAAATTCCAGCGGAACGTTTCCTTCGCGCAAGTACTGCAAAGCCGCCGAGTAATCGCATGGATCAATCAGTGCCAACACTCCAGTATGATTTTTTGCGGCTCCGCGAATCATCGCGGGTCCGCCGATATCTATAAATTCAACCATCTTCGATGGATCGGCCGACGGATGCTGAGCCAATTGCTGAATGAACGGATACAAATTTACCGCTGCAACATCGATCGGATAAATTCCCTCTTGCTCTAGCTGTTTCATATGCTGAGGATCGCTTCGCTTTGCAAGCAAGCCCGCATGAATCTTGGGATGCAAAGTCTTAACACGCCCATCTAAGATCTCGCGTTGACCGGTGTACTCTTCAATCGGTAGCACATCTATACCCTCGGACTTGAGGAACACGGCAGTACCACTTGAAGATAAAATTACAAAATCTAGCTCCCTTAAGCCCCTGGCGAAACCCGCCAGATCTGTTTTATCACTGACGCTCAATAGTGCAGCACGCTTCATAAACTTCCCTTTCTAATTCCCAAAAACCTAGAGCAGCTCTTGGTTGAAATCTTTGACTCCCGGCATGTATCTTCCGGACTACTATAGAATTGCACGGGTTCCCTAACAACAACTCCGGACTATGCCTGTGGGATTCGTATACGATAGGTTAATATCATTTTGGGGTCTGGAATGATAGAGCGCCGAATACGGATACCTATCGAGTCGGGGCAGCGACATTTTCCGGTTGTGGCACCAACTTATTTAGCTCGTCAACTTCGGCCTGAAGATTCGCCTTTTCGTGGTTTAATTCCTGCCTCAACTTATCCTTAGCCTCAGTATCGGCGTCAATCACCACTTTTACAAAATCGATCTCTTTCGCAAGTGCTTCAATCCGATTCCGCAGAGCGTCTCGCTCGGATGTGCGCTGTGAAATCTCCTTCTCGGCTTGAGCTATGTTATCGTCGATTGCCCGCTTTATTTCGTTTGAAAGCTCTCGATTGCGCTGCTCCCGAATTCTACCAAGTCTAGAGACACTTTTTGTCAGTTCCGCGTCGGACGGACTATACTGCCAAACCTCCACTTCCTTTAAGTAGGCCCAAGTCGCACGCTCGAATAAGTCCTTCTTCTCTCTCACCGCTTCTGAACTAACTGCTATCTCGGCCGCCATGTCAACTGCTTCGACCTTTTGTAGACGTTGCCTACGCCCGAACCAAACTGAGAGTCTGCGCGTTGCTTGATCAAGCTCATTATTCACTTTCAAATCTTCCTCATGCTTTACTATTCGCTCTGCCTCAGCTTGGTTCAATCGATCCATTACGCTTCCAGTCAGTGGTCCAGCAAGCAATCCCAACTTAGAA
>CAZJXY010000624.1:0-2184 GCA_964549925.1 uncultured Bdellovibrionales bacterium
ATCGCGACTGATAAGACTGTAGGATCTTCTCGGCCGGAAGCTCGATCTTAGGTACTAAATGACTGGTTGTTTCTGAGCACATGCAACAATACGGATCCCCTTTTTTTACATATGACTGCGGGACTCCATGATAGGAAAGTATTAGACGATCCGGGCTTAATCTCTTTACAGAATCGTTAATTGTTGCGCTTAGGGCTGAAAGATATTCCGGATTAGCGTAATATGGCTCGACCATACGAATGGTCGGTACCCATCGCCTCTTTAGTAAATGAGAGAAAACCGCATCACAGGTACTACCAGTAGTAGCAGCTGCATATTGCGGGTACATTGGAATTACTAAAATTCTACGACATCCGCGCTCAATCAAAAGATCAATCCGGGATTCAAGGGAAGGGGAGCCATAGCGCATCCCAAAGGTTACCTCGATATCGGGAAGTTCCTTTTTTAGTTTTGCGGAGAGAAGCTCAGTCTGACACTCAGAGATGCGAAGGAGTGGAGAGCCATCTTCTCGCCAAATTCTTTTGTAAAGGCGAGCGGAACGCTTTGGGCGGGTGTTAAGAATAATGCCGTTTAAGATAAACCACCAGAGCGCCTTATTAACTTCAATCACTCTTCGATCAGAGAGAAACTGCTTTAGGTAAGGTCGCAGAGAAGCCGCGTCCGGTGCTTCCGGGGTGCCGAGGTTAGCGAGTAATACACCCACGCGGTCAGGTTCCTTTCGGCAGCCGAAGGTATATGAAGAGGTTGACATGCGGGCTCTAATAATATTTTTAGCGTTTCTCCCCTACCTGTAGTTCAGGCTTACGGCAAGTTAATGGAAATATTCATTAATTACAGGTAGTTAGACGATGAGACTATAGCCAGTAATGGCAGCGCACACGTGAGAGCATTTGCCACATAACGATTATTAGGGATCATGGGAAATCTTCCCAGGCGGTGTGATGTACCGCGCTTTTGGGAGATCTATTTTCTTGGGGCAAAACGGTAGGTTTTAGGCAGTGAGTGACTTTTGGCGCGTAGCTTAAAGTCCTAAGGAAGGGTGGGTAATGAGGTTTTGCTTTAGGCTTCTCTCAATAGCTTTTCTATTCGGTGCATTCTTGCACCCTGAAACGTCCAAGGCACAAACTAACTGGGTTCCGATAAGAGGGACAATTTTTAGAGACTTTTACGAACAAGGCGTTAAGGAAGATTTTCAACGCGGATCCCCAAGTAACAGGGAGGATGAATATGCCGGGCATGACAAGATTGAAGGACTGGAGAATCTAGCTGAACCAGTGGATGACTACACCTGTCCAGATGGAGAGTGTACCGCTTCCGTAACTAGGTCAGAATATTTGGAAGGAACGGATGTTTCTTACCCCATTGCCGCGATGGTGCCTCCTACGTTTGGAGCAGCTACCGATCTTCTGTGGAGCCCATCTGCTACTAAAATAATAAATGAGCAGATGTCTGCTTTTACGATTGTGCAGCGCGTCGCAATCGCACTAACCGAGCCCGCAGTAGATGCAGGTTTGCAGGCAGCGATGAGAGATGCTTACGCGCATCACCAGGCAGATTTGCTTGCTGGAATACACGCTGCAACGATGGCTGAACAGATGCCGGGGTCGAGAGAGGCGTTAAAGGTCTATCTTGCTTGTATGCAGACACGCTATGGAAAAGTGGGCCTAAGTTTCGCCGAGGCTAGAGCAAGCTGCTTAAGAGACACGACCCTACCGAGCGCGAATGGGTTAACTCAAGGTCAGCCAGATATCGTCGCTATTACTAATATGGATCTTGGCGACACTCCCGCCAAGCAAGCCGAAGATCCTACCGCCCCGATCAAAGATATTCCAAAGGGTAGGCTCACAGATCTTCTTTTTAATGAACATATCTTCGCAAAAATTCCAGGTGTGCAAAGTCACGCTTCGGTTAGACGCTTAAAAGAAGATTTTCAGAAGCAGTATGGGGATATCGAATACTCGGTGGGTGAAGAGTCCGCCATTCCCGCGCCCGTCTCCGCCGACACATGAACGGCGTTGGTGGCCCGGTTCAATTCCCAGGCAGCGGGCAAATCGATTTTGTTCACCACGAGCCGCGCCGTCTGCAGATCTGTATCGGGCCAAACGGGCGGCGCCGACGCATCCAGAACCCACAAGCACAAGTCGGCATCCCGTCCCGCTTGTCGTGCAAGCTCGATTCCCTGTT
>CAZJXY010000625.1:0-2182 GCA_964549925.1 uncultured Bdellovibrionales bacterium
GCCGTGCTGAATGCAAGATCAACCTTTCCATCTCCGTTCAGATCCGTTGCTGTAACAGTTCTGGGAGCTGCAGCCAGTGCTGTACTGACCTCTGGGCCAAAGGTTCCGTTGCCATTTCCAAGCCTCACCGAATACTTGGAAATACCCGCATAGGAGACAATAAGATCAAGCTTCCCGTCTCCGTTAAGATCCGCGAGTTTACCATCGGTACCGTTTGTCGCTGCCATGGTCATTGACACAGCCGGGTTGAAAGTACCGTCACCAATACCTGAAAAATAGGTGAAAGCGGCTACTGCCCCGACTGCTCCAATCGCAGCGATGTCAATTTTTCCATCATTATTGATATCTGCAAGCTGGATCTGGCTTGGCTGGTACCCCGGCATGCTCTGCGCAATACCGGCGCCAAAAGTTCCGTTCCCATTATTAAGATAAACTGTGGGGCCCGTTACTGAAGTACTTGTAACGACATCGAGATCGCCATCGCCATCCAGATCGGCAGAAGTTACCCGAGATCCGTTTCCCGAGCCTGCATACGAGACGGAGGATTTAAATGTACCGTCTCCATTGCCGAACGTCAGATATATTTCACCCGAAAGATTGTCGAGACCGAGGATATCGATTATCCCATCTCCGTTATAGTCTGCGCCTGGCCCGACATGCATATTAACTCCGGCCGCATTACCCGCAGAAACCATCGCCGAAAATGTGCCGTCACCCTCTGCCATCCCGGCATTTGCAATCGAAATATAAATTGTTTCGCTTTCGCCGTAGCCGGCCTGAAGTCCGACATTAGAAAAACTACCATCAATTAAATTTCGGTTATTGAAAGATAAGGAGTCGGTAATCCTGCCGTACTCGGCGATCAGAGATTTAGATTCGAGATCTAGAGCTTGACGCTGACGAGACGAGTACACGCCATTCGCGGCTTGCTCTGCAAGCTCGTTTATCCTTGTGAGTATCGCGGAGAGTTCTGAAATCCCCCCCTCTGCAATACTAAGGGCGCTAATCCCATCGTTAACGTTTCGGACGCCTTGAGCATACACCTGCGCGCTGCTCTTTAATGCTGAAGCGATAGCAAGGCCTGCGGAATCATCGGCAGCATTTACGATTCTAAGACCAGAGGAGAGCCTTTGAAAACTCTTGCCAATGTCGGATGTAGCAGCGCCTAGCCGACGCTGGGCGGCAAGGGAGGAAGCATTTGAATTTATTGTTATAGCTGACAACTGGGTCCGATCCTGGCCGACTATCAAGGAAAACCTTTTCCTCAATAAAACTATCGGCTTGATGCCAAACTAAGTTTCTGTTGTGGCTCTCACCTATTTAAGTAGAGGATCCAGAGACATAGCGCTCAAAATTGAGGCAATTTAGCCAGCTCATGGAGCAAATGACTAGAATAGCTATTCGAATTCAGTTGGCTGCGCTTAGCTTGTCGCAGTGGAAGCGCTATGCCCCCAATCGGCTTAAAAAATCTCGCCCTACAAATCACGAGATGTGAAACCCAGACGAATTTTTCTAATTGTCCAATACCTCTAATTCAGAACGGCACTAATGGAGGGGCCGATCTCCGGAAGATCAAATAGGTTGGGACCCACCTAATTTTTAACACAAAAAAAAGCCACATCTAATTTTTCAATTAGATGTGGCTTTCGTGAAGAAGAAAAATAAAATCCTGGCAGCGACCTACTTTCCCGCCATTGGCAGTATCATCGGCTCAGCGGGGCTTAACTGCTGAGTTCGGAATGGGATCAGGTGTGGCCCCCGCGATATGGCCGCCAGGAAAAATTGCCTTAGTGCCGGGCAGCTTTGGGGCTGGCCTGGCACTTACAGGTAAGACGAGCAGCCGGCATACCGTTCCCCCTTGAAAAAAAAGGGGACATGGGAGCCGAGCAAATTGCGCGCAGTGAATCGATAATGACTTCACTGGCTGATTCAATTCTCAAACCGAAGAAGTTTGTTCGAATCTCTTTCGAATCGAAAAGCAACTTTCGACTCGAAAATGAAAAAAATGGAGAAAAGATTAAGCCTCACGGTCTATTAGTACTGGTAAGCTTCACGGATTAACTCCGCTTCCACGCCCAGCCTATCAACGTCGTAGTCTACGACAGACCTTTAGTCGACACGAAGTCGAAGGGAAAACTAATCTTGGGATGGGCTTCCCGCTTAGATGCTTTCAGCGGTTATC
>CAZJXY010000626.1:0-2159 GCA_964549925.1 uncultured Bdellovibrionales bacterium
AGCGACTCCACCACAACCACTCGGGCAGACGATATGGTTGAGCGTTGTGTCTTTGGTGATCAGTGCTCGCGTACCAAATACCTGATCAGCTGAATTAGTGCGAGCTAATTGGTCATAGGTCGGCTCTGCCGTGGTCACATCAACATCAAATGGTGCGTAATCCTCACTTACTCGCTGCCAAATTTCGTAGATTACATCACGCTCTGCGGTTGAAAATGTGGTCGGATCGGAATCGAGAGTAAAGGAAGGAGCAACGTAAGCCTCTCCTACTCCTGCGAACGTCGCCCATACGGTACCAGCTAAAGGCATGCCGTCAAAATCAAGGTAAATTGTTCGGTTGGAACCCAGTTTACTATGCAGCTGAAATACGTCGACCGAAGTGAGTTGCTCGAGGTTGGAACCGCTGTCGCTTCCTGAATTTGTGCTTTCCATCGCTTCTGAGCTCAGTGCGGGTTCGACGAAAAGGAGCTTATGACCTGACCCACCTCCGTTGTCTAGGCGTAAAGCCTCATCTCGCCTAAACGTATTTTTCAATTTGCCAAGAGATAGGCCAATATCTCGAGCTAAATTACCCTGTTCCGCCTTGCTCAGCCGATTCAGTTGATTTAGCGCATTGGCTCCACTTTTAAGTCTTTCAGCCTCTGCAAATTCACAGCTAAAAAGCCCAATCAAACTTACAAGGAGGATTGGACCCGAGACTCGCTTTAACGAATCAGTCAATACCGCACGGGATAAAGAGCTTACTGACATCATTTGAACACCTAATCCTAAATGGGAAATTTTACCGCTTATATATCTGCACAAATGGTGCCAGCCTAAGCACCAAACCTTAGGGTAGCGCGTACCCAGTATTAACCCCTAATATTGCTCATTAATTCTGCAATCATAAAGAATCCAGACAACTTTTTCCTCGGCGACCCGAACACTTGGTAGAGGGAATAAAGATGGCAAAGGCTATATACCGGGGGAGCGCTTCGCTGACCACCGACGGGCTACAGATTCTAAAGGCCCATCTAGCAAAACGAAACTTTGAGATCACAGAACAGACCAGGAAGCTTCGAAGTGATCTAGCGAAGAGGCTCTGGGCACGTCGAAAGAGGTCTCAAGCATCGATCAGGAAAAAGGCCGATCGACTTCTGGAAGAGATACGAGAGCAAAAGGCTGGAGAGATTACCAGAGGCTACAACGAGGGGTTATTAACCGCAAAATCCGAGTGTGCTGCCCTGGCAATTAAGATTGCAGAAGAGATTCTCCAGGCCAAGGTAAAAGATTCAACATTTCTAACTAAGAGAATCGAATCACAGATTGAGACTCTACTCTCCACGCATGCTCTAACTATTATCGTCAACACCAAGTCATCCAAAGAACTGATCGAAAAACTGAGAGAGAGATATCCGAGCGCAAAAATAAAAACTTCTCCATTTCTTTCAGTTGGTAACGCGATTGTGTCCACTTTAAATGGTGAAATCGAACTTTCCTGGGAGCAACACTTAGACTCAATTCGACAGTCAATTATGGAGGCCTTTAACTGTGCCTAATGTCCCGCAACTAGATCTCTCCGTGGTTGAGCCGAGAATTTCGCGGGGCCGAGTGCTTTCGATCAGCGGGATGTTAGTTAAAGCACTTCTTCCTCAGGCCGCAGTTGGAGAAATAGCCTATATTTCCAATAAGGAACGCACCGAAATTCCTGCTGTAGTGACAGGATTTCAAGAAGAAGTCGTATCACTCGCTCCATTTAATGCGATTCAAGGTATCGCTCCAGGTGCTGCCGTGAGATCCAACGGGCAGAGACCAAGCATCTCAATTCCGGAGAATCCCAGGGGAATGGTCCTAGATTGCACCGGAAAAATTCTGAATCAACAATCAAATCTTCCGCCGGAACCTTGCGCTCGAACAATCCCACTGCTGACTCAAGCCCCCGCGGCTCTATCCCGCAGACGATGCCGCACTCAAGTAATTACTGGTGTAGATTCAATTGATCTCTTTACTCCAATCGCATATGGCCAGCGAATTGGAATATTTGCTTCTGCAGGAAGCGGAAAATCGACATTACTTGGAATGATTGCACGCCATATTAAAATTGACAGCGTAGTGATCGGCTTAATTGGAGAGCGTGGAAGGGAGGTGCGCGAATTTATCGAAGACACCCTGGGAAGCAA
>CAZJXY010000627.1:0-2156 GCA_964549925.1 uncultured Bdellovibrionales bacterium
AGTATCGAAGTCACGAAACTTTCCCAAGCTGCCGTGGCGGCTCCTAGAGTCCCCAACCAATAAATTAAAGTGAGGATAACCATACCTCGAGCCATATAACGGTCGAAAGATCGCTCCATCAGATACTTCATAAGCAAAAACGCGAAGCCGATAGCGACTGTAGTCGGAAACGCACTAAATTGACGCTCTAAGAATGTTCCAAAATAGAGGTTATTTAGCGGATCCATTCGTGCGATTCCAGCTGAGGCAGCAGCCAGGGTGGCAAGGAACATCATCGGCTTATGAATAGCGGGACGCCTCCAGTTTGCAATTCCAACGGCCGCAAAGCCGCTAAAGGTCAAAACTGCAATAAATGGAACGGCCACAAACTGCTTGAAATTAAGTCCGTAAAAGAGCGCATCAGGAGGGGCCACACGTGCCGAAACTATGGCGGTGTAGAGACCCAAGAGAAGAATGATAAAGGCAACTCCTCCGGCAATCGAGCCTATGCGCTTATGCAGCTGCTTTTTCCTTTTTAAAATGAGAAGGGGCTGAATAACTGAAATCAATAACCAAAGAGACATTAACCCAGCGTGAGCGAGAACTATGCTCTTAGTCTGTGGGGTCATGGGACGACCGGGGTACGCACCGCCGCTAAAATAGAAATGATGAAAACCAAGGACACAAAGTCCAACGATTACTAGAGAAGAAAGGGGATAAAACAACTCACCAATTTTCTTATTCGCCATGCTTATCTATCCAGCTTAAGTTGAAGTTCTGTTACAGCTTATATTTCTGCTTCAACCACTTACCAAATTCCTCGTCAAGTCCAATGACGATCCTTTGGGGCTGCCTGGCATCGTTTAATGAAGAAGTGAAACCCGTCTTTTTCGTTGACTAGTCGCTAGATTTCAGTAGAATCACCACTGTAATGAAAGTGACTTCTATCACCCTCGCCCTTATTATTATCGCGCCCTGAGCGCGAAAAATACCCGTCCCTCCACAATTTATAGTTTTTTATTTTCGCTCCTAACGGGGGCGCTTAGCGACTTGATTTAACTATTTGAGAGAAGTTTATGAGTAATAACGGAATGCAGCCCTTTCAGGTTACGGTTACCGGGGACGGTGCAGATGAATTTGGGTTTGATGGTGTGGCATTTGGTCGAACGCCAAGTGGTCCGCGCACAGTGAAAACGGAAGCGGCGACAGAACCGACAGAGCCTACCCGTGCGCCGCAGGGCGATATTGATTGGCAGGACATGGTTTTCGCTGCTAGTCGATATTCCAGGGGCTAGATTTAAATATACCTGAAGTTTAATCGATCTGAGTGGTTGCGCTCGCGGCGGATTTTAGTTTGCTAAAGCAATACTTATTGATAGTATAGTAATACTATCTTTTAAGAATTAGCATGCAGTCGGTTAACGTCCTAACGAGCGCAGAGCCAAACGAGCAACTCGAGCAGGGTTTTCGCGCTCTCGGCTTTAAACCAGCTGACTTTGTCGCTAGGGCGGCGCTTGAAACGCTGCCGGAGCTTAAAGCATATGTGGAGCAAGATACTGGCTGGAGTGTCGACTTAGAGCGGCTAAATATCCGCATGGTTTCTCGTAAGGAGGGGATAAAGCTACTTCTCGAAGATGCCGCCGCTCGGCTTGGGTTTAGCCTGGGGGAGTTTAAAAGGCAGGGTAAGGAAGATTCTACGTTAAGCGAAAGACTTCAGGGAATTCTAACTTTAAAGACATTCTCTAAGACGCTTCTAGCGGTCCATCTCCCGACCAAGGGAGAGCTAATACTGCTGCGAGAAAATATTGAGGATGTAAATCTCCCCGGATTACAGAAGATTCTTTATCATGAGCTAGTTCATGTGGCTCAGCACCAACGCTATCCTGAATTTTTCAACGAGATTGGGCTCCTCTCGCGCCAGAAACTTGAATTGAAAAAACAATATGGCAAGGATCACCCCGAGGTTGAATCGCTCGGGAAGCGAGTAAGCGCTCGCATGGCCTGGATTGAAGGTCAAGCGACGTATCTTCAAGAAATAGACACTCACACTCGCTATCCTGGAGCAGATCTTGGGATCAGTTTCGGAGATTTGGCCGTTACACTGTTTTCTCTGACGCTTAAATCCACCAGAGAAAAAATGATGCAATACAACAGGGGAAAGATAGCCTTCGGATTAA
>CAZJXY010000628.1:0-2155 GCA_964549925.1 uncultured Bdellovibrionales bacterium
ATGTCGAGCCATGCCTAGCACGAGGTCGATAGTAGCGGCGCTCCAGAAAAAAAAAAAACAACAGGACTAACGTCTAATCCCTTTTGCGATCAGCTTTTCTAACGCTGGCTCAATCAATCTTCGCAATGCCTCTTTCGGCTCTCCGGCTCCGCCGTGAAATTTAAGCCGATGAGCTAGAACAAATGGGGCTATAAATTTTAGATCATCTTCATCGGCATAGTCTTTTCCGGAGGTCAGAGCCCAAGCTTTGACTCCGCGCTGCAGCATTAACGCTGCACGGGTTGAGGCTCCGTACTGAATTAGGGCATTTCCCCGAGTGGATTGCACGATCTCCACAATCGCTTGTTGCATCGCCTCATTTAGGTGAATGTTATCCACGGCGGCTCTAGCCTGAAGAATGTCTGATCGAGAACACACCGGATTTGGCGCCTCAGCCGTATCCGAAATCTGCTTATGGGATTTTAGAATCTCAACCTCTGTTTTTGCATCAACGTATCCGAGTGGCAGTTTGAACAGGAAGCGATCTAGTTGAACTATGGGGAGCGGATAGGTCCCGGCAATATCCAAGGGGTTTTGCGTTCCCATCACAAAAAATAGATCGTCTAACTTATGAGTGTAGTTATCAATCGTCACCTGCTTTTCAGCCATACACTCTATGAAAGCCGCTTGAACCTTTGGTCCAGTGCGGTTTAACTCATCGGCCAAAACGATATGCGCAAATACTGGTCCATGAATAAATCGGAATGTTCCGGTCTTTGGTTCAAAAATGTTTACGCCCAGCACATCTCCGGGAAGCATATCAGGGGTAAATTGAATTCGTCGAAAGGGCAGGATGTGTTCGTTGGCAGAATTGAAATCGTCGCGAGCAATTAACTTCCCCAAAGTCTTACACAGCGTTGTTTTTCCTGAGCCGGGGTAGTCCTCAAGAAGGACGTGGCCATCGGCAAATAGTGCGGTGACAATAAGTCTCAATGTCTCTGACTGGCCGCGGATAACTTGAGCAAGGCCAGAACATATCTTTTCTGAGAGGGAATGGGCTTGGTTAAATTCTGTGGTCATAGTGGGGAAGTGATACCATCTTGAGCGCGGGAGCGCTAGCGTTTTGCGTCTAGGTGGAGATAGCGCTTAGAATGGCTTACCCCAGCTTTTCCACAAAGCACTCCATTACAAAGTTTTTTGATGCCTCAGTCAGATCTTTTCCTTCTCCACGATACTTAATTTTTCCATCGTCTGAAGCCAACTCAAATCCAACCCCAGAGCTTACATTAAGCCGTCGAATGGTGAACGAAGGGGAATTTTTTGTCTCTATAAACCCAACATCGGATAAAGCAGATTTGGCTTCAGAGTCAAGCTCCATGGATACCGGCAAGCTAAACCCGTAATTTCGAAGCTCCCCTGGCGCCATGCGGAATATCTTTGCGGCGATCGAATTATACTCTGAAGATCCGGGGGTGAGTTGCGACAGCCTTAACGCCGAAAGATGGAGTAAAAGACCAGCATCCTCCTCAGGACGAGATGCCTTTATTGCGGCATCCAATAATTCCTCCGATCTGGCCGAGCCGTGTTTAAGTTCGGACTCCGCAAGGTATGCCTTATAATAAACTTGAGCTCCAGGCCGATTATCTTTTGCTGCCTCCGCCTCGATTTTTCCTTCGATCAACGCTTTTGGAAAAGTCGCCAAGATGTCGCCCAAGGTGTGGTACTCAAGCATGCTATCAGTATGTCTTAAATATAGATCCTCAAAGTCATTTAGAGTATCAGATAACACCTGCCTGGCTCGCCTTTCTAGCCACCAGGCCCTTGCAGAATTAACTATTTCTTCCTTCTGCTTTCCAATCCAGGCAGCGACCGAGTCCGACGGGGTGAAGTTAAGTATGTTGTTTTTCGCGCTTAATGCTTGCGCCAGTGAGAGCATCGCACCGGCGGAGAGATCGGCTTCATTCGTCCCAATTTTCCCGAACCATTGTCTTCTCTCTAGTGCCTGCTCCAGGTGATCAATTGCGGAGTCAACCTCGCCGGTATGTAGTGCAATTCGTCCCCGAGCAAGGTGTACTAAGGCGCGGTGCTCCTCACCGTTCCGCAGCGGAAACTGAGCTATGCAGCGCTCAAAATTATCCATGGTATCTTTGGAGCGTTCAAAACGCAGCTGCTCGTT
>CAZJXY010000629.1:0-2130 GCA_964549925.1 uncultured Bdellovibrionales bacterium
GACTTTGCCGAGGTATCTGTTTGGCGGGTCGGTGTAATTCGCTCGGAAGCACCACTCGAAAAGTACAGGCCCAATCTCTCCATTCCGGCAACTACATCGCTGGTATCGCGGCCGAATGAAATTCTTAAGTGCGATTCTCCGGATGGGCCAAAAGCTACCCCTGGAACAACGGCAAGCTTAACTTTATGTAAAATATCTAAAGCCAGTTTCTCGCTTTCCCGTGCGAGTTTTACGCTGTCTTTAATTCGTGGAAATACAAAATATCCGGCCTTTGGCACTTGATAATCCAAGACGTCTGACATTTTGTCGAGGAATCCAAGGCAGATATCCCGCCGCTTTCTATACTCTTCTCTAAAATAAGGAATGATCTCACCAGCGTATTTCAATGCACCTAAGGCCGCGTACTGGGAGACTACCGGTGCGCAGGTAACC
The DNA here is from genome assembly GCA_964549925.1 of uncultured Bdellovibrionales bacterium. Taxonomy (GTDB): domain Bacteria; phylum Bdellovibrionota_C; class UBA2361; order UBA2361; family J135; genus CAZJXY01. The sequence goes on from CAZJXY010000629.1 coordinate 433, forward strand.
ATAGAGTCGTGATACGGAAGGATCTGCCGTATTAGACTCTTATCGCTATGTAAAAATCCTATACGCCACCCAGTCATGGCAAAAGCTTTAGAGAAAGAAAATATTCTAATCACCCTAGATCGAGCTTCGGGAATGAGAGCAGGAGTGAAGTGAGCCTCCGGCACGAAATAAAAGTCTCGATAGACTTCATCGGTTATGATCATCAAGTCATGCTTCTCGGCAAGGGTGAGCAGTTCCCGAGACGCGCCTTCGGAAAATGTGGTTCCGGTTGGATTGTTTGGATTGCAATAAAATATGGCACGCGTGCGCTTATTAATGGCACTGGCAATTTTATCGATGTGAAAATCAAAATTATGCTCCTCGTCTAATTCGGCAAAGCGTGGGATACAGCCAGCTAATTTAATTGCATTTTGGTATGAGGTGTAGGTGGGAGAGGGGATAATGACCTCGTCTCCGGGGGAGGTAGTTCCGAGAAGAGTTGCTGTTATCGCCTCGATTGCTCCGACGCTAACAACAATCTCAGACTCAGGATCATATACCAAATCCTCATCGGCTAGGCTTACAGCAATTTGCTCTCGCAGTTCACGCAACCCGGTCGTAAGCGAATACTTATCGCATGAAGAACTATTTATTTTCGCAATGACGAAATCCTTAATAACCTTGGGAGTCTCAAAGCTGGGAATTCCTTGCGCAAGTGAGATTACATCTGGGATCTTGGCAGCAGCGAGCTCCATCGCCTTGATTGGTGAGAGTTTGAATTCATCTGAATTTCTGACAGTGCGAGGGAGTAGCATAAGTTAACCAGAGTATAGAAAGAGTGGAGTTCATGGGCAAGCGTGACTCCGCTAATTGGAGCTGGTATTAGACTCTGGTGATTGACAGGGAACTGGGGCAGACACGGGTCGCAGATAGATTCCAAAGAATTCATTGTTCAGCGACCAAATTAAGCGCTTGACCACTAGTACTATCAATCTGGATCCGCTACGGGTGTTCGTTGTTAGCCGCTCTTAGTATAATGGCAAAGCATATTTCTTAAACATCGCGATTCCAAACGGGCTTGTGTGTCCGACACTGGAGTTTCCTTGGAGTAAAGGGAATCTTCCAATCCCATCGCTTGGATCGGTGTCTATAATACAACCTCCATTGCCGTCCGGTCCGAAGGTTTTACCGTAGTTATCCGGGTTCCCATCGTAAGGCGCGCAAATATCAGGTTGCGTCAGCGCTCCAGCATTATACCAGCGCATTTCGTATTCAAGGAAATCTGGGATGGTATTGGAATTATTGTCGTTCCCCCAAAGCACGTTCATTTCCGGGATAACCAGCATCAAGCCAGCCACCGCAACATCAGTCTGCGATGTGCAACAGCCTTGATAGAACAGTCCAGGGATCGGGCCGCCGTCAATTATCAGATATGGATCAAGGTCAACCTTAGATGTAGGTTGAAAGTTTCCAGCGGCGACTTGAATAATTGACTCCCAATAACGCTGCTCTCTTTGGGCCCTAGAGTAAGGCAGTAGGTCATACTCTCCCCATATCGGGACGTTATAGATGTTAATATGGATCTGCTGATTCTCTTGAAAAACATAATTCTTGCTAACATCCTTCATTCCGGGATGATCTAGGATCAGACCGGTAAACATGATCGGGGCAAGCCTTCCAAGATCATGACCGGCCGATTGAAACCAGCGCTGACCGTTC
>CAZJXY010000630.1:0-2122 GCA_964549925.1 uncultured Bdellovibrionales bacterium
AACTTGCATCGTTATTCATTTTGATGATCTCTACCCCAGCCTGGGCGGCGACTCCAGCAGCGCCGACTCAAACGCCTACTCCGCTTCAACCTTCGACAACAACGACCATACCTCAGCCGACCTCCACACCCTATTGCAAGCTGCTTGTCACCATGGGGGATTGTAAATGTGGTGAGAGCGGTTACCTTCTGAACAAACTCACCCCGGATGTTGAGCGGATCTTCAAGGGCGAATTTTCATTCGATAACAGAACCTGGCCGCCCGGGTGCGAGGTTAGTTTGAGCTTTGACGGACCGGGGATAACTAGTGAAAAGCAGATAGTCACGAGGTATCCAAATTTCTCGTTTAATGTGAGGCCCACCTTGGACCAGATATATGGGCCCTGGACGGTGACAGCGAGGCCGATAAATTGCGGTCCTTGCCAAAATGTGGTGACGGTTTCTCTCGCTGCGCCAAAGTTGGAGGTAACTCCAGCTTCGGGAAACTGGATCGTTTCGGAACATACCGAAATGTCCGATTTGTTCAAAGGACGCGTGACCAATATCCCACAAGGCTGCAAGACATCCTGGTATGCCAGAGATCTCAATGCTGAGGATGGCGACTATACAGCAATAGACGTTGATGATGCCTATGTAAAACGACCATTGCGGAATGCCGCCGGCACACGGATGGTCTGGGACAACGGGGAAAACGCTCATGACTGGATTTTGAGAAGCGCGTTCTGGTTCGGCCGAGATGATTCGTTCGAAAACCCGGCATATCCCAGACCTAGAGATCAGGATCTAATCTGCGACGAGCACTTTCAGCAAAGCAAATACGCTGTCAACTTTAAGGCACAGGTGGTTACAGATCCGCCGTCGTGCAACTTAGTAGCGATCGACAACGAATTTGTGACTGTCTCTCTGACCGACTATGATGCATGGGCAAAATCAGTGTCAGTTCCTAAAATATTGGATAGCTATATCGATACCTACGCAACAAATACGCATTGCTGCGTAAGGCCAAAACCAGCGAACACTCTCTTCGAACGGATATGTTTTACATGGGTCGATGAAGCGTACGATAATCAATATGATCTCTACGCGCACTTAGAAGAGGAATATCACTGCAGCCAATTGATGGGCCACGTACCGTGGGAAAACGGTGGTAGAAATCCAAACTGCCCGTCAACCAGTACTGTATTGGAAGAAGCAGCCAGGTCGAGTAACCGTCCAGATTTGACCTGGTGTGAGCCATTGCCAAATACTCCAGGCTCTCGTTCGAAGACGAGAGCGATGGCCTGCGGCTTTGCTCAAAAAAATATCAGAGCTGCCTTATCCGAGGCGATAAATTATCAGATTGAGTATTCCGAATTAGCTAGTTACTCCAAGGATGCTAGAGCGTGGCGCGAGCTTAAAGCAAAAGAAGCAATTGGACTAACTCGATCTGTTGGAGCATATCACTTCGAGTGTGCCCACAAGGAATTGGTGGATTCCTTAGAGAAGGACAACGATGGGCACTACATTCAACCTAGAGATAAATCATGCGATCGTTAATAAAGAGACCATATTGGAATTTTCTTTGGCTCTCTCTGTTGGCATTTTTTTTCTTGGCGAGTACGGTCGCCGCGCAGTCTTTGCAATCAGCGGCTAACGAATATCGAGGCCCAAAACAGATTCTCATCGAAGCCTTTTATAATCCTCTCACGGTAATTGCCGTGGCGCGTGAACAGAAGCTGGGGCCGGAGATTCTCGCTAAGCTCAACGATGCTAGCCTCCCGGACGCGACGGTCGCGACAGATCCAGCGGCCTATTTCATGGTTGAACAGAACCTGTCTCAACTAGCATTAGTTGATATTCTTAAATCATCAGGCACTATATCTATTCCGAATACAATCTACACTGTTGGTGCCCAAGGCGGATCCATTGTTACGATATGTGATAATTGCGATGGGCACCCGGAGACAGAGCCCGGTTTTCAGAAGCTCCCCTCCTTTAATGGAGCAAATGATACTTGGCTTGCTATCTTCTTGCCCGTTACCAGTGGGAGCGAATTGACCGGCGGAGATATTGCCAAGACTTATTTTTCCAGTCTCGCTGCAAAGAAAGTTTTTCAGGGCAATCTCTTCGTACTTTATTCGAAG
>CAZJXY010000631.1:0-2118 GCA_964549925.1 uncultured Bdellovibrionales bacterium
GTCGAGAATTTAAAATAAGTTTTGGAGTTCTTTATTTTTGGACAAAGTCAGGTTAAACTGCGCCCGAAATTTGTAAATTAGATCAGGGGTAAGTATGAAAATTAGCTGTGATGGACATCGAGTAACTTGCGAAGGGGGATTCGAATTACATTTAAATCAGTTCTCTAGAGGAGCCGAGCCTTCGATAGTTCCGCTTGCGCATAAGTCCGAAGTGGAGTGCGGTGGCCACACCACAGATATTGGAATTGAAGCCCTGATTTCTCGGGAGAACCTGCTAATACACCTCGGTGTTCCGCCCCTGAGGAAGGCTGGTCCGTCGGGCTTTATTGGGACCTTAATTTCCGTAAACGGGAACAACATAATAAGCGGAGAGAGGGATTCGGATAAGTGCTTACTGGTTAAAGGCGGGCAGAATGCTACTGTAATACTTCCGACATCACGTATAAACGAATTGGCGAGTCGGTCGGACGGACTATCTCAAACAGAACTTGCGGTCAAATTCATTCGCATGCGGGAAGATCTTCGAGACCCAAGTGCAGAAAAGCTGGATTCCCGATATGCAACTACCGATTTTGGAGTTGGAATCGTCGGCGTAAATGGTCCAGGTCTCCAACCACTTCTGACGCTACCTCCATACGAGATATATTTACATTTCCCTCCAGAGCGGAGTGAGGAATTTATTTCGGAGGTAGCTCGACGCGTAATCAGAGAGCTTAGGAATTCCTGATGATTGAACACTCGAGTGAACCAGCTCATGAGAGAAATGATCCGACTAGTGCTAACTTGCCACGGCTAAAGTTAAGCTCAAAGCGCTTTATAGATGACCTATCTACTGACCTACTGGTAACCTCCACGGAAGCCACTCGCGCTTTTGAGCTTTTGCAGCAATCCCTTTCTGAACTAATTCTTGCCTCCGGACATCTATCAATTTGTGGCTTAGGTACTTTTGAACTGCGACTACGCAAGGAGCACGACGGTTTTATTCCGTCTTCATCCGCCTCAATACATATTAGTGAGAGGGTCGGGGTTCACTTCACCCCTGGAAAGGCACTAAAGCGGGATATTGCCACCGGCGATATGGCTAACTTTGCAAGGGAGTCGGCAGTCAAAAGCCGCCCGCCAATTTACTTAGTTGGCTCGCCTAATTCAGGCTTAAAGGAAGCATTGCTAGAAAGATTTGAAGCCCGAGGCCACGCCTGCAGAGAAAATTTAATAGATCTAATGACCGTTTCCGGAATTGTCTCCTTATCTGCAGCGCGCTGTGTGGTCAAGTCTTTCACCCATTCACTGACCCACCAACTTTCGGAGCTGCTTGCAAGCTCAAATTCGGAAGCTGAACAGAAGAGTCGTAGGGTTTCAGTTAGAATCCCGTCGATAGGAAGCTTCTCGATTGTCGAACGAGCTGGGCGAGATTGGTTGAACCCCCAGACCGGAGAGAGATTTAATATTGATAAGCACAACGCAGTTACGTTTAAAGTTTCTGAGCGACTTAAGGATTCCGCACAATCTAGGCTTGAATTTCTAAGGAAACGTGAAAACGTGTCTGGTGATTAAACGTGGTGCCCAGGGGGGGATTTGAACCCCCACAGGATTGCTCCCGCTAGCCCCTCAAGCTAGTGTGTCTACCGTTCCACCACCTGGGCAAAAACTAGAAACGAATTACTTGGCAGCACCCTCCTTACTTTCAGACCCGCTAGCGGTTCCGCTTGGGGCAGAAGTGTTTGCAGTAGTATTATTTTCTGGAGCTTTGGCTGCGGCCTGAGAGTCGTTAGCTCCCGCTTCTGCACCTTTTACGGCGATAGGGAGACTTTCATCAGCTGGCGCGGCCTTTTCGGCAACTGGAGCCATTCGCTCCATCACAGAGCCTTTAAGCGGGTCGCTTACACTTCCGCCGCTAGACACACCGCCGACTGGATAATACTTAACCAACAGTAACGAAGTGAGCATAAAAAGCACGGCTGCAGCTGTGGTCGCCTTTGTCAGCACGTTCCCGGCGCCAGAGACACCAAAGACCGTGTTGCTACCCCCGGTAAATGTCACACCGGCCTCCGCTCCCTTCCCTTGTTGAAGCAAAACAACCGATACAAGAAACACACAGAGCACTAAATGAATCGCGAG
>CAZJXY010000632.1:0-2116 GCA_964549925.1 uncultured Bdellovibrionales bacterium
CGATGCACGAATGGGCGATCCAGCATGGTGCCAAAATCCGTAGCTCGTCAAAGGAGAGCGAAAGCGTCAGCGGGTGAGAGGGACAGAAACTCTGATCATCAAGATATCAAAGCCTGATGCCATATCCGACTTAACCTAATAAGGAGCTACCTACACGCCAGACAATTAAATCTTGACGCAGATGGCGTGATTTCATATTGTAACCATCGGATACTTTATGAAATCTATCGTTCAGTTCGATCTATACGACGACATAATGGATGTGAGTCCCTTGACGACCACCAGATGCTGCGCTAGACTCGCCCCCGCAATGCCTACCGTTTCCGGATCAACCAAGCCAAAGACCATGTTTCGAGACCCGGCGTTCATGGGAAACCGTAAGACGCCAATACATAGATGGGTGCCATGGATCGCTGGGTTTAGTGGACAATTCATTCAAGATGCTTTCCGAGAGTTCCTCCCGAAGCAAAGCAAACTCCGCCGCCCTTTAGTGCTAGATCCGTTTGCCGGTGTTGGCACAACTCTTGTGGAAGCACTTCTTCACGGATATGACACCGTCGGCTTTGAGATCAATCCCTACGCATCGCTTGCGGCGCGCGTGAAGCTCTCCGCCGTTGAACTCGCTCCCGCTAAAGTCGCCGATCTGATAGAAGTCATTCGGCAAGAATCCAAGCTATGGAAGGATCATCAGCTGAGCCTTAAGCGCTATCGACCAAGCGAATTCGTTTCACGAATACCTTTCTTTTCTGAACGAATAGAACCACAGGTTCTGAATATCCTTCGGCTACTCGATACTTATCCTCACAGACAGGTAACTGATCTCGGTCGAATTGCGCTTGGTGCAGTGCTGGTAGGAGTTTCAAACTATAGTTATGAACCAAGTCTATCCTCGCGGCCGGGGGCAGGCAAGCCTCTATTAGAGGATGCTGATGTTGCGTCCATAGTCGGCGCAAAACTGGAAGAGATCCTAGATGACGTGCGGTGGCTACATTCACATCAAAAGAACATCGGCAACGAGAAACGTGCGGTTTATACAAAGAGTTTTCTCGCGGTCAATGGGGAACTGCCAAGTGGATCGGTGGATTTAATGATTACCTCTCCGCCGTACATGAATAATTACCACTATATTCGCAACACGAGGCCTCATTTGTTTTGGCTCTCTTTAGTAACATCACCCAGAGAGCTTCATCGTCTTGAAGAAGATAATTTCGGCAAGTTCTGGCAAACAGTGCGCAACGCCGATCCTATTTCACTCACTTGTGAGCACCATGGTCTGAAAACTCTCATCGCAGAACTTCGCGAGATACGAACCGATGCCGGAGCCTACGGTGGAGAGGGATGGGCTAACTACGTCACCACATATTTTAACGACTGCAATCGGTTCGTGCAGATCCTTCGAAGAGTACTGAGAAGAGGCGGCGCGGGAGTCGTCGTGATCGGTAATTCTATTATCCAGGGGCTCAACATCGCCACGGATCGGATTCTTGCGGATATTGCAGAGACGAACGGGTTACGCCTTGAACGTATTGTCCCGCTCCGAAAAAAGCGCGTAGGAGCAAGCATTACGAAATCGTCGGTGAGACGCGGCCTGCAAAGCTTGGGATCGCTCTATGAAAGTGCGGTCATCCTCAGGAAGCGTTAGGATTGCGCAACGGAAAGTCCTTATCCCATTTGCTCACTCGAATACCCGGGCGCCCTTTCCCTGGTACGTGACTACCGAAACCGCTTAAGTTCCATAACGGCTTATAGTTGGTTATCAAGGCATCCTCGGCAGCTCTCACAAACCAATCACTTTCTATCGTCAAAAATCGACACGTAATCTCTCCTAGCGATACGTTGCTCCTGCCTGCTATTTTTTTTGCATGTTCCGCCAGACGCCTCCTGAGAGTAGTATGCAAAGCTTTTCCGGCATAGATAAGTTTCCCTTTCCAGTAAAGAACATACACTCCTTTGAGCTGCGGAGCTGCGCTTTCACTCAGCTCCAGCTCCGGTGATGCCTCCAGCTTTTCAACAACCTGCATACGTATGGCACGATCAATCTCAAAAACGAAGTGATGGGAGTCGTGTGGCACCTGTGCGTTTTAACACCACGGCATCTTGCGGTCAACTTACACAT
>CAZJXY010000633.1:0-2115 GCA_964549925.1 uncultured Bdellovibrionales bacterium
TGAATAGTAACAATTGACGGTATCTCAATCCCCAAGGGCAAGGGATAATTCGGAGTATGAAAGAGATCATACCCGGAGAAATTTATCTCTCGACTAAATCTAAACTGTTCACGCACGGAAAACGGCCGAATCTTTGATTCAAAAATTCTCGCCGCAGCCGAATATTCCTGAGCCCACTTCGTTCCTGCGCTTACAATGAGTCCAAGCTCGACCGACTGACGGAGCGACAAACCGCGAATTAAATTCTCAGTGTAAACTCCGATCCCCCCATCTCCCAGTTTCCTCGCATCGAGCAGCACTCGAATCGGTAGCGCCTTCGCGCTTTGGGGAGATTTAGAATTAGATAACGGCCGATGCTCCGAGTTTACACCGCGGCTTTGCGCTTCCATTGGATGCCCTCACCGAGTCTTGTCTTAGAGCTCCCTTCAATTACCTCGCGTACTGCATACACGGTTTTTCTCTGGGACTCGTAGTAAGTTCGCGCAAGCACCTCTGCCAAAAGACCAAAACATAAGAACTGTAGACCGATAATAATCAGCATCACCCCTAATATCATCATCGGGCGATTACCCATCGGAATTTCGAAAACAAAGCGTTGATAAGTCATTACTCCAAGAATTAGAGCACCTAACATGCCGGTCAACATGCCGCCCAATCCAAACAGGTGAATAGGACGCTTAGAGTAGCCAAGCAGAAACTTAACGGTTATCAGATCCAATACCACTCGCACCGTTCTCGAAATTCCGTATTTACTTGTGCCAAATTTGCGCGCGCGGTGATTCACGGGCATCTCAACGATCTTCGCTCCCAACTCATCGGCGAGTGCTGGTATAAAGCGATGCATCTCCCCGTAGAGCCGAATTCCTTTGGCCACGTCTGAGGTCATAACTTTTAGTGTGCATCCGTAGTCATGAAGTTGAACCTTGGTGGACTTAGAGATCAACCAGTTAGCAATCCGACTTGGGATCTTTCGGCTAAGTACTCTGTCCTGGCGATTCTTTCTCCAGCCAGCAACCATGTCGTACCCTTCTTCCAACTTGGCTACCATTTTGGGAATCTCTGCCGGGTCATTTTGCAGATCACCGTCTAGGGTAACTACGATCTCGTAACGTGAATAATCTAAACCAGCCGCCATGGCTGCAGTCTGACCGAAGTTTCGTCGGAACTTAACGATACGAACTGACGGATCCTCTCCAGCGACAGCGAGAAGATTATTGACGGTGCGGTCGCGCGATCCATCGTCAATGTAAATCAATTCATACTCACGCCCCATCTTTGAGAGTACTCCGGTTATTTCAGAGTAACTTTCGGCGACGTTTTCTTCTTCGTTATAAACTGGAATTACAACTGATATTCTATTAGACATCGAAACATCCTAGTTATACTGATTAGCTCCAAGCTCTTCGGCGGCACGATTGTAGCACAGCACTGGAGTCAAAGCACATCATGCTCTTCCCGCTAACCAATTGAACTTACAGTAGTAAATTCCAAAAGTTCCACCCCCAACGACTCCGAAATAGTCGTCTTTGTTCTCTTCGATCCGGGTTGCAGCTTCCCAAATTCGGAAAATTACTTTGGTCAAGAACCGCGAAGAATAAAAATTTCAAGGCGAAGTATCCCTGCCTTCGAGAGTGCCACGAAGCGTAGAACTTAAGAAACGCCGGAACATTTTCGATCGAGACTGAAACTCGAAGGGTCCTACAAAAAAACAGAAATTTTCGGATCCAGCGTCTGTATCTTAAAATAGTGGCTTCAGAGAGCCGTGCCTTGGTGGCTTCCTTATTGAATCGTTCTCGTAGCTCCGTTAGGGTGATGATTTTATTCTCCACATAGATCTCTTCGTCGGTTAGTTTCCGAAGTTTCCTGGAAAGTGATTTGGAGGCGCTAGTTTCCGCGGAGTTTCCGCTTAGTTTCCCTTGGGAGGACGGCAGTTTCCTCTATAATCTAGTTAGCAAATGGCTGAAAAGTTTGATGTATTTTTCGTTTTGAGAAACTACAGCGGTTAGTTTACACTTTCAGCGCCTCGCTTGGGTTGGGATTGGGGAATATGGTGAAGTATATTGAACTGAACCGCGCTGCCGCGCGGGAGTGGAAGGAATTTAGAGGCATGACTTG
>CAZJXY010000634.1:0-2106 GCA_964549925.1 uncultured Bdellovibrionales bacterium
ACGATCCCGCTTGGGAGCAACGGCATCGAGAAAGAGCCAGAGAATACGGAGTCGAGCCGTATGTGCATGTGATTAGATACCCAGCGCATCTAGAGGTTCCCGAAGCTGAGCGCCGTGCCATACAGGCTCGAGCATTGCACGAGTTGTTACTTAAGTTTGGAGCAGTGCAGGAGTCACAACTCAATCTAGAAACTCAAGATAACCCGGAAGCTCAGAGCCACGTGTTTGCGCGCTTAAGAACTGAGTAGCGATGCTCGAGCGTGGAATCAAAATAGCACAGTCACCGCACTGCTCTAAAACGGAGCGCTTTGACTGCAAAAGGAACGGTTCGATAAGCGAGGAATTCTCGAACTCAGGGGCCACTGCCATATTGGCAAGAGTATAGTGGTCTGCGTTCTGCTGAATCTCACACACGGCGGCGAGCTTTTCAGCACAGCGTAAGGCAAACACAAAACCGTTTGCTCCCGCTAAGATCTCTGGAACATCGGTAAAGCGGTTTGTACGCACATAGTGGTAAACCAAAAATGTGCGTGCGTGCTGTCTCTGCTCCGCCGAGATTAATCTCTCGGCTTTGAGAGACGACTGTAATGCTGAGTCTCCGATCTGTTGTCCTACCCCGATATACCTACCGAATAGCGAGAGGAAGCGCTCGATCTGTTCGGAACTCATCCGCGCTAAGCCCCGATCGATCAGTTTACTCGCACAGCTTTCGATCTCCTGCAAAGCCTCTTTCCCTTTAGAAGTGAGGGTTAATGAAAAATTCCGTTTGTCAGTGCTTAACCGTTTTTTGGAGATCAAGCGGGTTTTTTCGAGGCGTGTTAAAATCTGCGATAGAGTGTTAGGTTTCATCAAGAAAAGTTTACATAAGTCGATTGAACGGCGGGAGGTTGCGGCGTATTCGATCTCCGACAAAATTTGCCAAATCGTAGCGGAATATCCGGAACCGGAAAATGAAGGGCTAAGAAGTCCAAACGCCCTTGTTAGGCGCCGCATCTCTATCAGCAGAATACTCTCCTTTGGGCGCAATCTTACGGGATTAGCCCCGCATCCATCGGCGAAAATTCTCAAACAATTTTGCAGTTCAGCGAGCTCATCGACCGTGACGTTAGAGCTCCAACTCGCTAATTGACGCTCGTTGGCTGCATCGTGAAGCGCTAGAAATTCTTTGCCTCTGCGAGTTAATGAAACGTCGTGTTTGCGAAGGTCTTCCTTAGATAGTTCAACGTGTAAATATTGGCGCTTGGCCAAGCTCACGATCGCTCGAGATACCGTGCTTTTGTCTAATCCAAGTAAGTCGGCAATAAGCTTTGAGGTGCGTGTCGGATCAATATCCAATTCAACCAGGGTAAATGTCTCGGTTATACTCAACTCAGTACCGTAAGCTGTTCCTACAAACTCAGCTTTCTGCTGATTTACCCTGAGAAGGTCAAGCATCCGTAAATTTACAGTGCGCATGAGATTGATCCCGTTAAACTTAAATCAGCTACGTGGCAATCCGCTCATGATTAATGAAGTTTATATCTATTGTTATGTTATATAGTTCCAAGTTGCATCTTTCTAGTCCAAGAAAAATTATCTAAATGCACATTAACTACCTGAAAGTACAGCCTTATATTTACCTTTAAGGAGTAAAACGCCGTCTTCCTAATTTGAGTAGAAAATAGATGCATGATTGAATGAGCATGCAAGCAATTAATTCATGAACGCATCGATGGAATCGATTGCTGCCCTCTCTAACCAGGTTTAGCGAGAGAGCTCTATAAACCAAATACAGGCGAGTAGAAGGTACTTCGTCATCGAACACTTAAACCGGAGGATTTTCGGCTTAAGCCTTCGATGACGTAGGGGACCACAAGGTTTTCACTGTTATCGAATGGGAGTACACCACTCTTTGGTGAATCAGCTGATTTGAGGACTGTCACATGACGACTCTGACTGCATCCGACTTCCTGTCCGTTTCCACCGACCTGGCCTCCGTTCTGCACGATGACTGGCGCAGCGACTACCAGGCCGGCCTTGCCAAGAAGAGCCAGCCTTCCGACACTCCGCGCTGGAAGTCCACCTCCGACCAGGCTTGGATCGATGCCAACTCCACCTCGCCCTATT
>CAZJXY010000635.1:0-2093 GCA_964549925.1 uncultured Bdellovibrionales bacterium
TGATCGGGATGGCGTCCCACTTCTCTCGTTTGTAGTCTAGGGAGCTCACGATTAGTCCAAGCTCTGTTGGGTCAGAGACCTCCGCTACAGCCTGAAGCCGAAGTGAGTTAAATTCGCGGTGAGAAACTGGCACTTTTCCCTGCTCGTTTGTGGTGTGAAGGTACTCTTGGTACGAAGTAAGAGCCAAGGTGCGCGGATTTTGTGGTTCTGACTTTTGCTCTTCAGAAGTAGCGTCGACTTCTTGCTGAGGTAACTGAGCTGAGTCTTGATGTTGTAAATCCTCGGTTTGCCCTGCTTCTGTAAGAGGTTTCTCGGAACTTTCATGCCCGTTTTGGTCTGGATCAATCTCAACGGCATCTCTGATTGTATCCCCTCCATTTGTGGGTTCTTCTGGAATGAGAATTGGTTCATCTGTGGACTGTGAGTCTAACGATGGGGTCTCAACTAATAGCGTGCGAACAGCAGTCCCAATTCCGTGAGCAGCGTGAATAAACGTCTCGGCTGCGGCGGAATGATCCACCGTTGCGTGCTGTTTTGCGGAGATTTGAACGGTTGGAATAGTATCTAAGACTTGAAGGGAGGTTAGGCTCAGGATTCGAAACCAACGCATCTCTCTATCCGCGAATCCGTTCTCAAGCGCCTCTCTGGCATATCGCGCTCGACTCGATCCTGCCCCCCGAACGGTATTAGCGAGGTCTAACTTATTTTGATCTATGGCCTGTAAAATTCCAGCGCGCCACTTAAGCGCGTCTTCGATAGAAACAATGAAACGCTTCGCCACTCCAAGCTCCATCTCTCTAAGAAGTGGATGGGACGGATCTTCATTTAATCGATCGCTTAGGTGTTTTAGAGCGAGAAGGCTATCATCTAATGCCGTCTGCCAAGGCGAACCATCAAGTAATCTTAGTTGTGGCTCACGATACTCTGTACCGTTGACGTTAGAGTCTGCTCGTGCAAATGCGCCGATACGATCAGCGCCGTCTGCGGATAGTTCGGGGCTTGGTTGCAACATTGCTAGCTGTAAGTTAGGTAAAATGTCCTGCGATACTAATACATTTGAGCGTTTTAGATTGTTAGAACTTGGTGAAGGGAGTCTTAGATAATGATGTGGAAGGAGTTGGGTTCGGACAAAGTTATGCCAGAGCTCAAATTCCCGATAGCTAACTTCTAATGCATTCGATTGGAATATTGAGTTTTAGTTTATTCCAAGTCCGGTCAGCAGTAACTGCGGTCAAATTTTTGTGCCGAGCGAGTGCTAAGCAGGCTCTATCGCCTAACGAGAGTCCAAGCTTCCGAGTGTCCGATCTTAATGAGGCTGCAACGTAGGATTGGTCAAGATCGAAGGGGAGGCTCTCAAGTCCTAGCAGATTAAGAAGCGATACGACTTCTGACTCTGGCATTCCGAGGTCAATTAATTTGGAGGCAACTTCAGTGTGATTGATCGAAGAGATCACACTTTCATTGAGAATCTGAGCAACTCTCTCGCTTCCTGGCTCGTTTGCAATCATCGCGAGCAGGGCCGAGGCATCAAGAACGTACTTCATCTTACTCTTTTTCAGCCTCTTTTTTGCGATCGTTTATAAAATCCGCCACTATTGAGCCTGATTTTGGGAGGTAGCGTTTGATGGCTTCACGTACTTCTGTCACTGCGGCGTGTCTTGGATAGAGAAGGAGCTTATCGCCGGATTTTGCAATCAGGAGTTCATCTCCGACTTTTAGCCCGAGTTCTTCCCTTAGCGCAGAAGGGATGACAACTCGGCCTCCTTCAGAGATGCGGGTTACAGTGGCGGTAGAGTTTGAGGGATTTTGTTTTGAGTCATTAATGTTATTATATGCCATAATATATAAATTATGACATAATTATCAAAAATTGCCAAGTACTAAACAATAGCCCAAAATTAAAGAGTGTTTCAGTTGATTTGAAGCGATACGAAGGCGCTTCCATTTGTATTATGGAGAGCCGAAGTTTAACATTTTATCTAAAGGAATGAAGCGACGACCCCGACTTAATTCTGTGCTGAGTGCGGTGGAAGGATTTGGGTATCCAATGAGATTGTCCCGGCATGAGACTGCCTTTGTAGCTCCTCAGCAAT
>CAZJXY010000636.1:0-2092 GCA_964549925.1 uncultured Bdellovibrionales bacterium
TATCACCTTGGAGAAGGGCGAAAGAAGCGAGCTGGCAAATTTGGCCAACGAGCTGCTTTAAGCTAGCTTCAGAGTTTGTGGTTGAGTCTATGTAGCTTCACCTCGAAGACAGAGAGCCTCTTGAAATGACCGAAACTGATGGTTAATTAAGTTGTAACCTGACAATCATACTCAGATTTAGGGAGATATTTATGTTTCGCCAAATTACATTTTTTGACAATTTTACTGATTCAATCACTGCGACCTGGAGTGCTTTTTTATTCCAAGGTTTGGCCTCGGTGTTGTTGGGATTTGCGATCCTGCTTTTCCCGCAGCTTCTTGTAGCGATGGTAGCAGCAAGCTTTATATTTTTTGGAATGGTTTCAATCATAGTTGCCTGGAAGACTCGCGGATTAAAGAAGCGCTACTCAAGGTGGCGCGATGAGTTCTGGGAGCCGGTATAAGCCGGTAAGAATTCTGATGCGTGAAAACACAGGGTCAGTTTATCGTCGGTTGAATTTCGACAACTGTTTTTTTTGCTTCGACCACATCTCCAGCCTTCACGCTTACGCTCTTTACCGTTCCAGATAGAGGAGCGCGAAGTTGGTGTTCCATCTTCATTGACTCAATTACAATTACCGATTCACCTTCCGTAACTTTCGAGCCAACCTCTACCTTAATCCCAACAATCTTCCCCGGAAACGGAGTGGTGACATCGCCACTGTGTTCAGCTGAACCGTCCGATCTGCGTTTTAACTTCTCGATCACGGGTTCGATTTTGAAGCTTCCAACCGAGCCAAAACTCCAAAGCGTTGAGCCTTGAGCGATGAAACCCAAATTAAATTCCTGGCCGTTACAATATCCGTGCATCGTGCCGTCCTGACGCAGTTTTAGCTTGGTAAACTCCATCTGAAAGGGAAGACCCTCCACCTTCGCTGAATTTCCATTAATTAGCACTCGTACCTTCGCACTTCTTGAGTTGACAGAAGCGCTGGTTGTAATCTTTGCGCCACCGCCGATCCTAAATCCACTCAGTTTATCCCACGGCTCTCTTCCCTCCTGTGATAGGCGTATCGCCGGGCCGACCGCAACGATCCCAAGCAGCATAGAATCAATAAACGCTAGTTCTTGCGCTGACGGAAGAAGTTTTTCTGCTAGCCGGGTGTAATGAGTAACGGTCGTAAATTCACGTGAGGCTAGCAGCCTAATTAAGTAGGTGAGATTGGTGTTTACGCCGGCCACTATTCCGCGCTGAAGTGACTCAATCATCCCCATGATCGCAAGCTCTCTCGAAGGAGCAACCACGATCAATTTCGCAAGCAGAGAATCGTAGTAATGAGTCACGCTGTCGCCGGGCCTAAAGCCGGAATCAACGCGAAGGCGTACGGTGCCTGAAGGGGGAGGGTTAAAAGCAAGCGTTTGAACTACCCCAGTCGATGAAATAAAGCCGTTCTCCGGGGATTCGGCGGTAAGTCGACATTCAATTGCATGTAGTTTGGCGGGCTGAGGATTCCCGCCTAAGATCTCTGGAAGCTTCGCGCCAGCGGCAATACGAAGTTGAAGTTCAACTAAATCCCTGCCAAAGATCTCTTCTGTAACCGGATGCTCAACTTGCAAACGGCTATTTACCTCCAAGAAATAAAACTTTCCATCGCGAGTTAACATAAATTCAACCGTTCCTGCACCGACATACCCAGCTGCTTTTCCCAGATTAACGGCAGCCGCATGTATCGCGCTTCGCACCGGATCGGGCAGGTTTGGAGCAGGAGCTTCTTCTATAATTTTTTGGTGCTTACGCTGCATGCTGCAGTCTCGATCGCCTAGGGCAACGACGTTACCAAATTTGTCACCAAAAATCTGCACCTCAATGTGCCGAGCCTCTTCGATGCAGCGCTCAATAAAAACTCGCTCATCATTAAAAAAAGCCAGAGCCTCTCTTGAAGCCGAACGCAGTGCTTCTTCCACTTCGCTTTGAGAATTAACAACGCGCATACCGCGCCCGCCGCCGCCGCCAGCAGCCTTTATAATCAGGGGGAACCCGTTTGATTTGGCGAATTTCTCAACTTCATCCAGTGTACTCTTATTAACAGTTTCTTTTTGGATTTTGCATTCC
>CAZJXY010000637.1:0-2085 GCA_964549925.1 uncultured Bdellovibrionales bacterium
CTCCAAACCCAGAACCCCCAAGTACTATTTCTGCAACCGGATTGGTGAACCCGACCGGATCCAGTCTCCTCAAATCGAGTGAAAGGTACGGTGCATATGACTCTCCTGCATACCTTCTCCTTAGCTCGCGCATTATGGCTTGAGTCAAGGGATCACTCTCTTCTAGATTCCTAAGCTCTTCAACAAAGGCCTGATGTTCCTCTTTTAGTCTTTGCTCTTGAGTGGAAAGTCTCTCAGCCAAGAACTTATCCCCCTCCGGGGTCCCTGGAGTTGGGAGCTGTGATGATAGATTTAAATACAATTCCCTGCGCTCAGCTCTTTCCTCCATATTAGCCTTCACTACGCATACAGATGATATCGAGAATAGTATCACTATTATTGGCCTAAGCAAAACAACTATTGATTCCGCTCTTAAACCCCTACAATTAATGGAATTATTAAAGAAAGAGCTTTAAAATTTCAGCTACCAGGAACGCCGCTTTGTGATATCTTCCGCGCATGGCAACAAATAAAGAATTACTCGAAAGAAGAAATAGAATCGTTCCTCGTGGTGTTGTGACCGGCTTTCCAATTTATGTGGATAAAGCCAAAGACGCAGAAATTTGGGACGTAGAAGGGAAACGGTACATCGACTTTGCCGGGGGAATCGGTGTGCAAAACCTAGGGCACTGCCATACAAAAGTCGTAGATGCAGTGAAGCGCCAAGCCGAAAAATGCCTGCACACTGCATTCCAGGTGATAGCTTACGAATCATATATCGAGCTTTGCGAAAAATTAGCGGCGAAAGCTCCTGTCGGCGGACCGGCAAAGGCCATGCTTTTTTCAACTGGAGCAGAAGCGGTTGAAAACGCGGTAAAAATTGCTAGAGCCTTTACCAAACGGCCCGGTGTGATCGCTTTTGTCGGAGGCTTTCATGGCCGCACGAATCTCGCTATGGCTCTTACCGGAAAGGTTATTCCATATAAGAAATACATGGGCCCGTTTTCTCCTGGAATTTATCATGCTCCGTTCCCGATGCCCTACCACGGAGTTTCCGTTGAAGATTCAATTCACGGAATTGAAAAGATATTTAAAGCAAGCATTGACCCATCTGAAGTTGCTGCAATCATTCTAGAGCCGGTACAGGGAGAGGGTGGATTTTATATCGCTCCGCCTGAGTTTTTAAAGAAGCTTAGAGATATCTGCGACAAAAATGGAATTCTCCTCATCGCTGACGAGGTTCAAGCCGGAGTTGCACGCACCGGGAGATTTTTTGCGATTGAACATAGCGGTGTTAAGCCTGATTTACTTACCTGCGCAAAGAGTATCGCTGGCGGCGTGCCGCTGGCCGCGGTGATTGGAAAAGCCGAGGTAATGGATGGGCCAGAGCCCGGTGGTTTAGGCGGAACATACGCCGGAAACCCGCTTGGGTGCGCGGCTGCGTTGGCTGTGCTTGAGATAATTGAGAGTGAAAAGATTCTAGAAAAGAGCATGAAGCTAGGAGAGTTAATGATTTCAGAACTAAAGAAACTCTCTTCAAAGTTTAAATGCATCGGAGAGATTCGTGGACTGGGGGGAATGGTTGCTTTTGAGTTAGTTAAAGATCAAAGTACCCATGAACCAGATCCAGATCTCGCAAAAAAACTTACCGCCAAGGGTTTAGAGAACGGAATCGTGCTTCTTTCTTGTGGAATTTACAGCAACACCATAAGAGTTTTGGTCCCGCTTACTGCGTCCGAGGCAGTCTTAAAAGAGGGGATCCAGATTATAGAAAAATCTCTGGCTGATTTAGTTTAAGATCCGACCCAGTTTTTTGCTAAATGGATGATTGTCTCTGTCGCTTTGCTTAACGCAGAGTGCGCGATCCATTCGCAGCGTGAGTGAAAAAGAAATCCACCGGCAAAGATATTGGGAGTAGGCACCCCCATCTCGCTTAAGCGACTTCCGTCAGTGCCTCCACGAATCGGTCTTCTTATAACCTTTAAGCCGACTGCATCAATCGCCCGCTCAGCTCTTTCAACTACCTCAGGGTGCTTTTCCATATAGCGCTTCATGTTGCGGTATTGCTGCGTACTTTCGATTTGAATCGAGACACCCGGGTAGCGT
>CAZJXY010000638.1:0-2078 GCA_964549925.1 uncultured Bdellovibrionales bacterium
GACCACTATCAGATCAACAACAATCCGATACTTATTGGCAATGGCTTGGGCTGCACGTAGGCCGTAGGAAGCTTTTCCAATGGCGTGATCTTCCGGAATGAAGCGCTTATAATCTCCGGCTAAGAGATCAAATAGTAAGTCGTGAGAAATAACGGGAGTCACTCGCTTTGAGTCGGCGCTTACTAGAAAGGTGGCTTTGGTTGGAGTGTCCTCTGTTACTTCGGCCGATATCTTAGCCTCCCCGCCGTTTCCGGCAAATTCAATCGCGTGCAAGATAACCTGCCCAAGCAGTTGCACGGCATCGGACTGACGCATGCCGACCTCGACTGTTCGGGGCAGTGAAACTTCGATCGATGTCTCCGGGCCAATTACCGGATCGAAAAACTCAAGTAGAGTCGTCACCACTGAGTTTAATTCAATACAGGCAGGTTCAGCATCTAATCTCGATAATAGATTGGAAAATGGAGCGGTTGGGGAGCCGAGCGGCTCTGATCCGAGCAGATTCTTGCAACCAGCGGCTAACATTAGACAGATGGTGCGGGTTCGTTCGGATTGAAGCATTGAATTCGCCAAATGTTTGAAATCACCGAAGTCGGAGAACGCTATGGCGTATCCCCAGGTTTGATTTGTAGAACCCCGTAATTCAACTATGCGAACTGAGGCTGAAAATTCGCTTCCATCGAGTCGGGTTGCCGACATCTCGACGTATGCGCGAGCTGGATCGTTGGGAGATGATGTGTTTGTTCGTTTGCGCGTGCGAAATTGTTCAATCATTGGGGCAAATTGATCTAGGGTGGCAGCTGCATCCTGTCCCTCGGCAAGCTGATCAAGTCCCAGCAGTATACTGGCCGTGCGATTAACGAAAATGGTTTCAGATTGTGGGTTGGCGATAATCAACCCCTCGCGAGTAGCATTAAGAGCTGAGATTGATGAATGTGTTAAACCTTTGCTTTCCTTAACCCGAGCTATCTCTTCGCTAAATGACCGCCTTGCGCGTTGGAGTGCCTCTATTTGGAAAGCAAGAATTGTTGGGTCATACGGAGGGAACATCACGATATCTGCACCGGCCCCGTAAATTGCCTCGACAATCGCCTTTTCCTTGGAATGTGACAATACGAGGATCGGAATGTTGCCTAGCTCAGGAATCGCTTTAATTTGCAAACAAATTGAAACAGCACTGACCCCAGCTTTTAGCTTCGCGGGAATCACCGCTACATCAAAATTAATGCCCAGCTGATTAACTTGCTCAAGTAGTTCAGATGGGACTGAAACCTGGATTTGACTCACTTCGAGCCGCGAGAGCGCACGCGAGAACTCCTCTTCTTCGCTTGGATCTGGCGTAAAGGTAGCTAATTTTAATCCCGGTCCCATATAACAGTTTGAGATAACTTGCCTTATCTGTAATCGACATATTATGCTCCTATTCTTCACAGTTTTTCTGGATTTAGTTTGTCCCTTATTGTCAGTAGCTTAGAGTGATTTGAGATAGCGTTATGAAATGTTTAGTAACTGGAGCGGCGGGGTTTGTAGGTTCTACTCTCTCAGAAAGACTTCTGGGCGACGGCCATGAGGTAATCGGTTTGGATTGTTTTTTAGATTACTACCCTCGGCCGATTAAGGAACGTAACATTGCCACGGCCAAGTCGCATAAGAATTTTCACTTTGTCGAAGATTCACTTTTGACTGTAAACCTCGTGAAGCTACTCGATGGAGTTGAGTGGATATTTCATCAGGCTGGACAAGCAGGAGTCCGGGCTAGCTGGGGGGAGTATTTCACCACTTATACCGACAACAATATAGTAGCTACCCAAAAATTACTCGAAGAATCGAAAAAGTCGAAGAGCTTGAAGAAGTTGGTTTACGCCTCTAGTTCCTCAATTTACGGCGATGCTGAGAGTAGGCCTACGCTAGAGAGTTGTTTACCGAAGCCGGTTAGTCCTTACGGAGTTACTAAATTGGCGGCGGAACACTTAGTAACGCTTTATGCCTCACAGTATTCTGTCCCCACAACCTCACTCCGGTATTTTACTGTTTTTGGACCAAGGCAGCGGCCAGATATGGCGTTTAATCGCTTCATC
>CAZJXY010000639.1:0-2074 GCA_964549925.1 uncultured Bdellovibrionales bacterium
GCAATACGGCGAGAAGGGGTAGATAAGCTAATTTTAGACCTTCAAACAGAGAGTCGGGGCATTTGGGCCGAGCAGGCAGTGGCAAGTATCGCACCGCTTGCTTCCGAGGAACTTTTACCTTTCATCTCTTATTCCTCGGTTGGGGGAGCGCTTCTTGTCTCCTTGGATCCGGAGCGCCTGACTGGACTTCTTTTGCCGGTGTTACGAGGAGAGAGAGACCCCGGTAACCTTGAGGACGCAAAATGGATGGTGGGAAGCTCACTCTGGCGGCGCAGCCAAGAAGCCTGCGCAGAGAATGCGCTAAAGGATTTGGCCCTGCAGTCTCCACAAGCTCCCTGGGCTAGAGAAGTTTTAGGTTTAATTGGAAGAGATCCATCAGGAACTGAGTTAGTGGCAAAGTCGCTTTGTGCCGTAAAGGACAGTATAGCAGGAACACCTTGGGAACAGGCGTTAAAGGACATTGAAGAGGCACGCGCATTTGGTATCCGTGTTCCGCTCCGTTGGAATGAGGAGAATTTTGCTGAAATTCTTGCCAATCGGAAGGCCCGGTCTTTTGATGGTCGCCCGATTGCGACATTCGTTTTCACCATTGTCGATGAGAATCGCGCCTTTACTCTCCAAAACGAGTCGGTTAAAAAACTCGCTGAGAACGGATATTGCGTAATGTACTTTGAGGCCGATAGTGAAGCGGATGTGTGCCGAGCGTTGCACCAAGCTGTGACTAGAGCTGACGAAGCTAAATCTTCTGAAGCTCGAATAATCTGTCTAGGCGCCCATGCTAGCGCCAGGTCGATGCAGTATGGATCAGACCTCGAAGATGAGAGAACTGCGATCGATCTTGCAGATTTGGGTGACCTAATTCAAGCCAACGTGAGAGCCACTCTAGTAACGGATGGCCAAGTTATATTACTGGCGTGCAGCGGCGGCGAGGGTGGAAAGGATGCCGCAAACTTGGCTAACCTTATGCGCCGGGTATTCCCTCAGGCGAAGAAGGAGGGGATCTGGAGCGCTGAAGTGCCGGTTAATCTTAAGTCGTTAGAGTTTGACCCGAATACCAATGAACTAATTGAGGTAAAGTTCACAAAACCTGAGGTTTATAGGCCTTAGTTGAAGGCTACATTCGCGCTAAACTGCTACATAACTACTATATATTAGTATTGTTCTCGCTCTTTGAGGGGGATAACGCCAAGTTTTTTATAGCGTTATCAGGCACTTAAACTAAGGAAGGTTTTTACGGTTATGAGCGCCAAAGATAGTAGCGATCTAGAGTCCAACGACAACTCAAATTCCAACTCAGAATTATCAGGGGATCTGCCAATCCCTAACGAGATACCGCGTCCGCGCATCACCATCCCCAAAGATGGGTTAAAGCTAAAAAAGCCCCGCGGCTTTAACGTCGGAAATCCGTTGGAGTTAAAAAACAGGCTGGAAGAAGTAGGGTACATGGCCGGAGACTTCTTAGTAATGCAGATCTCTCTGGTTTTAAACACCCCCTCAAAGAAAGTCCGTACTTTGCTCTTGGAAGGGCCATCCGGGTGCGGAAAGAGCTTTATGGCGCAGTCCCTTTGTAAGATCACTGGCGCCAAATTTTTGCAGTTAAGCTGCTACTCTGGGATGAAAACTCAAGATTTAATCGAGAGCCAATCACTCGTAGGTGTCTCAAAAGCCATGGCTGGAATTGAGGTGACCGAGCGCGACTTGGTGAATTTCGGGATCATTACACGCGCATTCGAGAGTTCGCGCGAACGGCCTACGATTCTATTAATTGACGAGCTGGATAAATCAGAAGCCGGAATTGATACCTTCTTTCTTGGACCAATCCAGGACGGAAAAATATTCGTCGACTCTGCTGATCAGCCGATCGAGTGCGATATCGAAAATCTCTTGATCGTATTTACCAAGAACATGAACCGAACAATCGACCAAGCTCTGCTTCGCCGCTGCCATCCAATCCGGATGACCTACCTTGATTCGAGCTTAGAAAAGAAGATCTTATCACCGCATTGCCACCCGCAATTGGTCTCTAATTTAGTTGAGATCGCAGAGCGCATGAGAAATAGCGGCGGCTCTTACA
>CAZJXY010000640.1:0-2073 GCA_964549925.1 uncultured Bdellovibrionales bacterium
GTAATGCGCGCCTCCGTTTCAGAGATGGCCTGTGCAACCATCTTCTCGACTTCGGCTGCTGGAATACCGGGATCTTCCTTTCTTGCCTCTTCCTTGGCACTCCGGGCCGGACGTGCTTGTGCAACAGATGCGCCTTCTGGTAAATGCCATCGAGCTCCATCTTTCTCACTCGGTATTCCGCCATAGTTTGCAAACATCGGGTCGATCGTCATTCCAGCCCCATTCACAACTTGGAGCTGCATTGACTCAAAACCGTCAGCATCGAGGCGCTCGCCTACGACTTCCCACTCGGAATCATTGTACGGTGTTGGACGGTAGGTCTCTTGCGAGAGCGACGGAGATTCTTCCGCAGCTGGATTCGGTGGTTGAACTTCTTCGCTCATTAGATTCTACCATCATTTAGCCAGTAGCGAATAAGTAGTGCAGCTTGCTGTGGATTGTCCTTAACCAACTTCGAGTTTTCGGCCATCAACCCTTCCAAAGCTTCGATATCTACCACCGGTTCAAGATCAGGCACAGCCGCCTGAGATCGCTCTTGATCGAGCTCTTGCTCTAACTCTTCTATCCCGGTTGGCAACAGTCTGGTCAGATCGAGTTCTGCTTCAGTCGGAGTAATCATGAACTTGATTAGCGGTCGCACCACGATGAAGAAGAACAACAAGATAAATATTACAGGCACGACCTTTGAAATTACATTAAAGATCATATCCTGTTGGGCAGCCGAATCGAGGGCCTCGGAGAAATTATCTTCTGGTACGTGGAACTGGATATTTTGCACCGTAATACTGTCACCGCGGGCGGCATCAAATCCGAGCGCATTCTTTACGATCTCTTCGATTTGAGCCAAAGTTTCCGCATCCAGAGACTCGTAGGCCTTCTCAGCGGGCTTTTCCGCCGTCGCGGCGGCACCTGCAGCTGCTGCTGGCACTTCCGAGTACTTTCCATCTACCAGAACTGCGGCAGAAAGTCGTAATAGCCGTCCTTTGGGAGAGGAGGTCTTAGTGATCGCTCTTGAAACCTCATAGTTTCGAACGCTCTCGGCATGATTTGAGCCTTCTTTCCCGGCGCCCGGGGTTTTAAGTAAGTCGGGGTTATCGCTTAAGTTTGAGACCACTCCCGGAATTCCTCCGCGCTGACTTGCAGCAAACCCATCGTCTACGATCTTTTCTGAACGTACTACCTGGCCACCCGGATCAAAGCTTTCCTCTTCTCTCTCATTAGTTGAAAAATCCAGCTCTGTCGTTACGCGAGCCACGGCTTTCCCTGGTCCCATTACCCGCTCCAACATCGTTTCGATTCTCTTTACGTAACTCTGCTCTAATTCTCGCTGATACTGAACGCGCGAGTTGTCAACGCCTAGGCTATCTTCCCCCTCTTCCTTCTCAGTTAGAAGATTTCCAAACACATCGATAATATTTACATCGGTTACATCCAGTCCTTCAACGCTTCCGGAAACCAAATGGGCAATCCCTTTGATTTGCTTTTTGGTTAACTCTCCACCCGGTCGAAGTTTTAGCATGACAGAGGCGGTCGGCTTATTACCGCGCTTTGCAAACACGCTCTTTTCAGGCTGGGTTATGTGCACTCGAGCGCTGCTAATCGCATCAATTG
The DNA here is from genome assembly GCA_964549925.1 of uncultured Bdellovibrionales bacterium. GTDB lineage: Bacteria > Bdellovibrionota_C > UBA2361 > UBA2361 > J135 > CAZJXY01. The sequence goes on from CAZJXY010000640.1 coordinate 1,612, forward strand.
AGGCGATCGTTCGTTCTAACTCCCCTTGGGTTACGCGCAAGAACTTAATCCGCTCCGCAAATCCAGTTGTGCCTAGGTCAGTCTTGTCAAATAGCTCAAAACCCACTGTACCGCCCTTTGGCAACCCTTCAGAGGCAAGCCCTAATCTTAGTTCATGAACCATCTCTGGTGGAGATATCGCGATGGTCCCGCCGTCACCTCGGATTTGATACTTTACCTTCTGGGTCTTTAAGCGCTCGATTACCCCAGCGGCATCAGCCGGCTGCAGATCTGAATATAATACCGTGTACTCTGGTCTTGCCGCCCAATCTGATACGATAACTATTCCCCAGACCGAACCTATGATCAGTAAGGGAAAGAGAATCTTTTGCGAAAGCGGAAGCTTCAAGAAACTCGCCGTAGCTTGCGCTAGAATTGCACTCGGGTCAAAACTTCCTGCCACCTAACTCACCTCCGAAAACC
>CAZJXY010000641.1:0-2073 GCA_964549925.1 uncultured Bdellovibrionales bacterium
TATCTCTTAATACTCACGCGCGGGAAAGAGGTAGTTACTATCGCTTTGACCGTGCTGCTGATGATTGTCGGTCAGACGATAGAGAGAGAGGAAGTCTTTTGGACACCGTATCAAAAAATTGCGGTTTCACCCGATCGCAGGGATCGAAGTGAACTGTTAGTGACAGTCAACAATTCAGCATTCCAGGCGATTCAAAACAATTCTCTGCAGCGCTACTCAAATAGACTCGGGGAGTTAGCCCTTTCTCAGTATGATGTTGCTGCCCGACTCCATCCGAATCCCCAAAATATCCTTATTGTAGGTGCAGGAACGGGGAACGATGTGGCCGCGGCGTTGCGCCGCACTTCTGCTGTCGTCGATGCTGTCGAGATTGATCCGGTAATTGTCGATTTAGGAACTAGGCTCCATCCGGAGGGTCCCTATCAAAGCCCGAGAGTAAATACAATCGTTGAAGATGCCCGAGCGATATTTCATAACGGAAAACGCAATCACTACGATTTGATTATCATGGGGCTTTTGGATTCTCACACTACCCCTAATTTATCAAACGCCCGTCTTGATAACTTTGTATACACTAAGGAAGCCCTGTCCGCTGCTCGTCTACTGCTCAAACCAGACGGAGTTTTTGTGCTCTCTTTTCAGCCCCAACGGGAGTACATCTTTGAACGGCTACGTCGTACATTGACTCAGGTCTTCGGAACGGAAACGACGATCGTGAAGTTCGATCTGAGTGATTTCGGGTGGGGCGGTCACTTATTCATTAACGGTTCGCCGCAGACATTAAACTCAATTCTCGAATCAAATCTTGATTTGAGGCAGTATTTTGAGCAAAATTCAGTTCTTGCCGATGATAAGTTAGCGGTTGATCCTACGTCTGACGACTGGCCTTACCTATATGTGAAATCCCCTGAGGTTCCGATGCTTTTCATATTTCTCGGAGCCTCGTTATTATTTTTATGGATAATTACATCTTTTAGCATCTCTTCTAAGCTGGTGTTCCCAAATCTAATGAATCGCCAGATGTTACACTTTTTCGCCTTAGGCGCGGGATTTATCCTGATGCAGGTGTTTGTGATCACTAAGCTCTCAATGATTTTTGGCAGCACCTGGATTGTAAATGCAATTGTGATTTCTGGGATGTTGATTACGATTTTAGTGGCAAACCTTTTATTAAACACCAGAGTCCGGTGGCCGATGCGCCCGATTGCAGCACTGTTGGTAGGAGTATGTGTGCTACTTGGGTATATCTCGTTTTCGATATTATTCAATTTCGCAATGGGTCCGCGTATTTTAATTTCCGCCCTAGTGTCCGGATTGCCGCCATTATTGAGTGGAATTCTGTTTGGGAGCGCCTTTAGCTTAGTTACGTCGCGCAGCCAAGCTTTGGGCGCAAATTTGTATGGGGCATTGGCCGGAGCCTTACTTCAGCTTGGAGTTTTTGCCCTCGGAATTGGCTCGCTAGCTTACATCTCCGCCGGGTTTTACCTTCTCGCGGCGCTTACTCTGGTCAGGCCTAAAGTTCCTTAAAAACCGGACCTTTTTCATTCTTCTTTTGTGAGGTCATGATCACCGGGGAGTTTGGTTTAACAACCTGAGTTGGCTTGTTTCCACCGAAGAAGTTGAGCTTCTTTTCGAAATAATCACCGTTATCAAAGATTACCCGCATAGTATGCTCGAATCTTCCATCGCTATGGCGGTAGAAGAATCCCACGCCATTGGGGTTGCCATTGTCGACAGCAATGTGCCTCCTCTTGGTGCTCTCAGCTTGAAACATGTCCATTCGCTTAACGTGCTGAGTCGTCGGTATGTACCCCCAGAATTGAACCCAACGTCCACCGTCGTTGCGGGTATCCATCTTGGTAATTATGATGGGAAGTGGCTTAATCTGTCTCTTAAGAAACGGGTCAGAGGGAGGCGGGGTCTTTGACTCTGGTTTTGGTTCGACCTTTGCCTCAGCGATATCACATCTTAAAAAGTCCACCGCATCAACGGCGCCAATTGAAGCAAGATTCCATGAACGGGCGAGCTCACGGTTTATTTTTTCGGCTCTAATATACTCAACGACCTTTGAGC
>CAZJXY010000642.1:0-2070 GCA_964549925.1 uncultured Bdellovibrionales bacterium
CTCCGTTAAAGAAAAGTGTTCAAGTTATTCAAGAAGCTGCTCAGCGAGGCGGAGGGTTGATCAATCAATTGTTAAACTATACTCAGCAGAGTGGAAACGAGCGAAAGCGTTTCTCCATAACTTCTTTACTGACGGATTGTGTTGATCTGTACCGTTCAATCTTGGGCAGCAGAATTAACCTTAGTATTGAGATAGATCCTGATTCTCCCGAACTTTTTGGGGATTTCGGACAGCTACAGCAGGCCTTAATTAACCTTTTGGTGAACGCGAAGGAAGCCATTCCGGACGGGACAGAGAGAGGCAAGGTCGAGATACATGCCTGCGGTGTCAGGCTGGGTACCGCTGAAGTTGACCCCGAGTTGCCCCCGGGGCGCTATTTGCGCATCTCCGTCAGAGACAATGGCCATGGAATGGATGAGGAGAGATTAACCAGGTGCTTTGAACCATTTTTTACGACAAAAAACGTAGATAATTTGACTGGAATTGGTGTGGGCGGATCGGGTCTTGGCCTCTCTACGGCCTATTCTATCTTGAAAGCCCACGAAGGGGTGATCACTGTACAAAGTGAGATAGGAATTGGAACATCTTTTGTACTTTACGTTCCGGCGCTTCAGCGAGTTGATCGTGTAGATACCGTGGGGGAGAACAGGTTTGATTCCGATACCGATGCCTTGCTTCTTGGAGTTGAGGGTAATCTGCTTAATACCCTTAGTTCGTATTTTAGCAACCATGGACTAAGATCGACGTCATTTTCTTCTGAGCAAAAGTTTTCAGAGGCTCTTTCTAAAATTAAAAGACCGTTGCTGTGCTTTCTTGATCTGGAAAACATCGCGGGTGATATCAGTGAGCTGTTGAATTTAATCACACCGGAAACGCAAGTCATCAAAACTGTGGTACTAACTTTCAACCCTGCGCTTGTAGAGCGAAAGCTGTCAGGATTTAGAGATACAATTTTAGTCAAGAAGCCGATTACTCAGGCTGAATTATCCCTCAGTTTACAAGGAATTGTTTCGAGACTGCGAAAAGGGGAAGAGATAAAGAGAGCAAGGTCAAGCACTCTGGAAGTTCAAGTCTCAGGCAAAGAATCAGGTGAAATGCAGAGGCGAGATAGCGAGATTGCGGCTGTCGCTGGTAAGGGAAGTGTAATCGCATCTGAGTCGCACGCCAATCGTGGTGGGAAGAGATTCGATGCATAGTAAGAGGGTTAGTCGGGCAGTAGTCGGTCTTGAATACGAGGCAGAGTCGCCGTCGGCCCCGACTCTAAGTGTTAAAGCAGAAAACTGGGCAGCTGACGAGATTTTAAAGCTTGCGAGACGTTTCTCTATCCCAATTGTTGAAAAACCGGCGTTAGTACGCAGTTTAAAGACCCTTGACCTTGATCAAGAAATACCGGAGAGTCTTTATAGGACTGTCGCTTTACTTATACATGAGCTAGATCGACGGTAAGCTTTCAGATATTTGTCCAGCTGTATTTTGTGAATCTAGGGCTTAGTGTTTGGGCCCTAGTATTGCTTATGAGTAAAGAGCTAATTTTAGAGGAAATACTGCCTGATGGGTCGCGTCAACTCGGCAAGCTCTCTGGAACCGAGTTGGTGGTTGGTCGCGATCCCTCGCAAGTCGTGGATGGACGTGGGCTTAAAATTGACAAGCAGGCGATTTCGCGAGAGCACGGTACGTTTTTGCGTATTAGAAATCATTGGTTCTATAAAGATCTTGGCAGCACCAATGGTTCTTGGAGGAACGGGCAGCATTTAAAGCAAGACCAGTTGGTTTTGGTCAGGGCAGGTGATGTTCTGCAATTCGCCGATGTTCCGGTTAGACTTCTTCCAGCTCAGTCAGAATATCAAGTTGGTGGACTCGGTCCGTTTCCGGGCTTTAATAGTAGCACACTGATAGTTTTCTCTTCTGGCCAATTTCATGATGAGTTTCCGCTTCCAGAGTATGGGCGAGCCTTGGTGGTGGGTGGCAATCAGGCTGATCTTAGAATGAGTGATGATGTAAATGAGCTTCCGAGGTTGGTGGTGGAGCGACGTGGGGAAAAAGTCTGCGCCTACGGCGTTTCCGAGGGAC
>CAZJXY010000643.1:0-2064 GCA_964549925.1 uncultured Bdellovibrionales bacterium
CAATACGCACTTTGTTTAGAAACTAGCGCCTCCATTAATCGTCTCCCTTCATACCGCGCCTGATACCGCTTCTTTGAAGTGAAAGGTTTACTACTGTGTCAAATTCGAAATAGGCCAGTTAATAGTCGTCCCTAGGTCGATCGGTGGTGGACCATCACTCTTGACCTTAAATGAAAATCGATAATTTTCTGCACTGCCGCCGTACAGTTGTAACCAATCACGACATGTCTTAGATTTTTCAAGTTTTTCACTTCCAAAAACCGAAAAAATGTAATCTCCAATCGGAAGGCCCTGAAATAAAACCCATTCTTGTGTTCGCGATATTCTTTCGGTCCAATCATTTAACAACTCATCTCTTGTTAGCGGCTCCGAAATTCTAACAAGATCTATGCAACCAAGAAGATTGTTCTCTGGAATATTGATTTTGAGGTCGGCGCCAGGTTCAAGTCCAATTGTGATCACCTGCCCATTGCCGCTTACCTCCATCTCGCTTCTACTTAGTGCGCTACCAAGTAATGAGATATCGATACGGTAATGCCCCGGGCCAAGACCAATAGTTCTTATCTGCCCATCGGTTGGAACAGGAACGCGCTGCGGAAGTCCGAGTTCCATCCAGTAAATCCGATCCTGATAACCCGCAATGGACTGACTTATATTTATCCGAGCTTCTAAATCAGCTACATTTCGAAGTGAGGATGGAAGATTTAGTTTAAGCGTAATGGGCAACGCCCTTACTTTTATGTCTTGTAGTTCTGTGCTTTTTACATACTTAACCATTGCTTTAAAATAAACTGCATTTGGGGAGGGGTGAGAAAATTCTGGTGAAACCGTAAGGAATGATAGCTGCCGAGAGCTGTTGTCATAAATACTTTCGTCCTTAAGTTCAAATAAACCCTGATCATCGGTTGCAGTGTTAAATGATGAATAAGAACTTTTGTCGGCATCAAACAATTCTATCCACAACTTCCTGCCTGCATAAGGAATATCATTAACCAAAAGCCGATACTTCAAAAACTTGGGCAAAACCTTCGAGGTAGATGACTCTCCCCATTTAGTTAGTAGCGTAGTGGCCATCTCTTTAAGGGACGGATTTCCTCCATCTATAACCTTTTTCAGAACCGATTTACTTTCTTCCCAGCAAAGTTGTTCCAGTACTCCAAATAGTTGCGGAGTGAAAGATTGGTAGGTCTTAGAAAGTAATTCACGATGTACAATCGCCAGAAATGATCTCTGAATATTCTCTGGTAGTTGAGGCTCTGATGTAACTTGTTTGATAGCAGCCCCAAAGGGTCCAACATAACTCTTTTTAAGCTCATTGTCCTTGCAATGGCTGCTGATTACGTTACGTAACAGATCAGGTTCGAACACAAAATTCATTCTAGGTGAGTCTTTTGGCAAAGATTGCATATAGGCGTCCAACTGCAGAACAAGCTGCGCAGATCTTTCAGATCGATCAAGCAGAAGAGAGCTTAACTGGTTAAACTCGAACAACCCCCACACGTCTTCTTCAAAGTTTGATAGAAACCAGCCGACTACCAACGACCTCCAATCGGTACCTATTTTCTCCCAAGCTTTTATCATCCATGCGGGATTATTTTTCTCCCAAGAGGAGGATAGATCTGGCCCAAGTGTCAAATCTGAGAAGGGAATGAGCGCAACCGATAACACATTATAATTTTTACTATTCAGGATAAATCCAAGAACGGCGTAGCGCACGGCTCTTTCTTGTATGCTGTCTGGAGCAGTACCTACAGGGTCATAGCTAAGACCCTTACTGTGAATTTCTCGTATTAGGGACTCGCTAGGTTTGAATAACATTTTGCGAATCAGAGCATTCAGCTCCTCTAATTTAGGTTCTGACATCGAACTGTCCTGCTTGGGCATGAGGAAGTCGAGAAAAGCTATTTGAGCATTCTTGTAATGCTGATAGGCAGATTTGAGTTCCTGCGGCGCCGAATTTAAAAATCCTGTAAATGATATTGTCTTCTGAATCTGTGCCGACTGTTGAGTCAGATCAGAATCAAAGAATGATTTTAGAGCAGCTTCAAGTTTCATAAGATGCAA
>CAZJXY010000644.1:0-2049 GCA_964549925.1 uncultured Bdellovibrionales bacterium
GATCCTACAGACTTATCAGTCGCGATTCGGCAAAGAACCTTGGCTTCAGCCATACACCGATGAAACTATCGAACGGCTTGCGCACGAGGGTGTAAAAAAAGTGGCGATTGCTGCCCCAGGATTCACTGCTGATTGTTTGGAAACTTTAGATGAACTTGGAAACGAGGCACGCGAACTCTTCCATAAACATGGAGGAGGAGAGCTGAATCTTATTCCGTGCTTAAATGACGACCCACGCTGGATCGAAGCGCTCTATAAGATCTCTCTAGGCGCGTTAGGAAATTGGAAGGATCCTTCCGCTCCGCAGCTTCCCACTTTTCAATGCTGTGCACTAAAAGAGTCTGTCTAAAATCGCTGCCTTGATCCTTCGTCCGATTAGCAAGACGCGCTCGACTATCAGATCACTTCTCTTTCTAAACAAAATTACTCGATAGATAGACCTAATTTCATCGGCAAACCTAAGTTTGAAGCTCTCATCCCCTACTCCGAAGTCAAGCTCAGAAAGATTGTTGGCTATCGCGTACTCAAACAGGTTTTTTATCAATACTTCCCCAGGGGAAAGTCTCGATAAGGCCGCATCAAAAGAGGGTTTATACCAGATTAAGCGCTTATTAAACTCAAACCCAAAATGAAAGGCTATTGGAACAGAGTTGAGAGTTAACTCAGAGAATCGGAGTTGCTTATCTGGATTTAGCTCGCGCACGAGCTCCTCGTAAAAGCACTGGTTCTCTTTTAAATCAAACAAACTTTGATCACTAACTAGACCGCGTCGCCCTTGATGTTGCTTAAAAAAAATCGGTAATTTAGAGAGTATCTCTTCTCTATTAGTGATGTGCCTAAATTCCACAACCCCGCGCTTGGCTAGACCTTTAGCGTGACGCTTCAAGCTTTCCTTATTTAAGATCTCCTTGGTTCGCTTTGGATCAAGCAGATGAGATGTGGGAGCACTATAGAGGCGCCGTTTAAAAAAAAGCAGATTTAACTCCTTCGCACTCCTTTCCAAATGCTTCAACGTATCTGAACTTTGAACCAAATTGAAAAGATCAAACTGATTCCAACTTGAAGCGGCCAGATATCTCGCAAACAAAGTTAGAGATTTATAGTCACCACTCTGATAAATTAAATCTGCATAGTCTGAAAAATAGTTCCCGGTACCAATTAAACGGAGCGCAGCGCCGTATCTCTTGTCGATAAAGCTTTCAAGCGGAGCAATTATCTTAAGAACATCCCCTTCAAATCCCAAGATAATCAAAACCTCTGGAGCGAATGTCCTAACCCAAGCCTCGTGCCATTCAAACGTTTGGAAAATTGAATTTGTGCTGGAGCGCAAGGCGAGCTCATACCATGCAGGCTTAAATTCCTTTAAGGCTTCCCAAGATTTAACTATCTCAAATCTCATCAGCGCAGCTCCGCATTTTCACAAAAAACTTTGGGGTCCTGCGGAGAAACTTCAATAAAGGCATACTTTTCAACCTTAAATCTTTCCCCCACTCTCCAATTTGCAAAGAACTGAGATACCTCTGCGAGTTTAGGAACAGGGTACTCCTTCTCAATTAGGCCGATTCCGCCTGGTGTCCCTTCTCCTAAGAGATCACTTAAAACAGCTACCCGTCTTCCCGCACAAAATTTCAACTTAAGTTCATCAAGTAGCCTACCGTCCCAACCGTTTTCCCCCTTGGTTTGTACATCATATAATACGCTAAAAACCGAAGCATAATTATAGTAGACAATCGGGGCCCATACTCTCGGTCCTAACTCCTGTCCGGTAACGATTAGTAAAGCCTCCGATCCAAGTTTGTCCGCAGCCGTTCTGCCAAGTTGGAAGGATAGTCCGCCACCTGAAAAAGCCGTCGGAAAGATTAAGAGCGTTAAGTTGACACCAAGCACGAAAACAGCTGCGAGTCCCGTGAGTCGGAAGTTCAGAGATGAAAGTCCTGAGATTAAGAACATGGCAATAAAAGGCAAAGCAAGACTAAAGCGCTCCACATCCGATCCCTGCCAAAATGCGGCAAAGAGAAATACCGAAAAAAAGGAAGCCAGTGTTACTAA
>CAZJXY010000645.1:0-2041 GCA_964549925.1 uncultured Bdellovibrionales bacterium
GATGGAGGAAACCCCCGATCTTTTTCTCGGTGTAAAGTCTTGCTGCTTCCTCCTCAAAGCGCCTAATCAAGAGCATCTTTTGATAGAGTTCGGCTATTAAGTCTTGGTCCATTTGATAAGATCTAAAGAAACCTCGAAAAAACGTTGTATCATTAGTATATTGCGCTCATTTCAGCAAGCCAGCACACTACAGTGAAGTGATATGCGATACAAGCATCTTATAGCCGTCGATCCTAGCTTGACCTGTTCAGGATGGGCGCTTTTTCGGGTTGTAGATCAGAAGTTGATAGCGGTCGGCAAGCTGCGTTCGCTCCCCCCGACCTCCTCCCTCCCGACTCGCCTGGCTGATTTGCAACACAGGGTAAAGCAGACGCTGCAGCAATTTACTCTCGGAAGTAAGGACTTACTGGTTTGCGAGGGCGAGACAACGATGAAAGACCCCCGAGCAGCTATCCGCGTGGAGCGGGTCCGCAGCATCTTTGAGAGCGTGGGAAGAGATCTGAAACTGACGGTGCCGGGCAGGATCAATCCGCGGACTGTGCAAAGTGAATTAATGGGGTTTAAGGGACGGCAGCCCAAGCGAGAGATCGTAAAGGCCCAGGCAATCCATGTCTGTTCTGCCTTGTATAAAGAGGCTTTCAAGAATCTTCAGTTTGAAATGGGGCTAAGCCATCTAAAAAAGAATCAAGATATCGTCGATGCAGTCTTGGTCGGGACAGTGGCCTTAACGCGAGTGAAAGCTGCTGAGCATGGGATAAGTTTGGAAGAATTATTTAATCCCACTCGAAGAAGAAGGCGCGGGAGAAATAGCTGGGGCGCCGGAGGAGAAAATTCCCTTGGCTGGTCGAACCTCGATCTTAGAAAATTTTTGGAGAGGGAAACGTGAGGCGAGTAAGGATTGCGCTGATATTAATCTTCTCGATGCTTGTCCTTAACCCGGCGCAGCTATCCGCCCAAACTCGAACCAACATTTTAGATCCAAATACGGATTCACGCGGCGAGCCCGAGCTTACAATCTGCAGCCAAAATCTTGCCAATTACGGCTCATTCTCGGATGTTCGTGCGCGGGTTCCGACAATTACCGAAGATCTTTATGAAGAGAAGGAAATAGCGTTGCTTGATCGCTTCGAACGGACACGCTGCGACGTCATAGCTTTGCAAGAGATAATCAGCCCAAGTGAATTGGCTGCAAAGGCGGTGATGCAAAAATTAGTCAATCTAATGAAACGGCGCACTAACCGCGCTTTTGATTTTGCGTATGGGAACTCGAATGATCCAACTTTGCGAAATGGCTTTCTGGTAGCAAAAGATCGAGCAACTATCGAAACTAAAGCTTCGTATGAACAGGTTGAGCTGCCTAAACTTACAGAGGAACAAAAGACCAGGCTTTTTTCCAGAGGTCCGTTTGAGGTACAGCTAACGGTAAAAGGACGGGGAGGATCGGCTTCGAAGACCGTAAGCATTATAACTTTCCACTTTAAGTCAAAAGGTGGAAAGGGCCGAGACCCTGCTGAGCTTGAGTTTGAAACCTATCGCATGGAGATGGCTGAAGCGCTACGTCGACTTGCTTATGCAAGGTATAGAGATGCATTCACTTCTGGGAAGACTTTGTTGGTGCTCCTAGGGGATAGAAATAGCCACTTTGACACTGCCAGCGCAAAAATTTTGGAAGGAAGTCTTAACTTGAAGGATTTCCAAAAGGATGGTGCTTGCCGTTTGAGTAAGCGCGGTGTGCCGCTGTGCAAAGCTGGAAATGCCACGCCCCCGAAGCTTTTTAGCGTCCTGACCGGAGATCCGCAGACTAAGTTACTGACTGGGACATTTAAGTATAAGGATGAGTACTCGTGGTTAGATGAAATTTTAATGCCGGTACCGTCTCTAGACTACGCCCGGATGAATGTGCTTGAAGAAGGTGATTATGACAGCGGGGTCGTTTCTCAGCCCGAAGCGGCGTCAGATCATTCCATGGTTTACGTTCGATTGAATTGGTGACAGTTACGAATGGCGTTAAGTTAAGCACGTAGTTTCTCCAATTTGTACA
>CAZJXY010000646.1:0-2041 GCA_964549925.1 uncultured Bdellovibrionales bacterium
CAAGGTCCAACGAGTTGTAATCAGAAAAGGATAAAAGAAGAAAATCTCCACTGTCTAGGAAAGCTCGTACTAAAGCCTCGACTGCTGCGGGGCGCGGCCCAAACCTACTCAGCTTTGGACGATAATATAATCTTGGTGCTGCGCGAACTATTTCTTCGCTTTCAACTAGTTCCTGAAGGTCGCAAGTAAGGTTATTTGAGTGAGATAAAAGCTCTTGCCTCCTGTAAACCCTACCTGGCTTCATCTTAGCTTTTAACGCGTTAGAGGTTCTTAGTTTCACAACTAGGAGCCTTTATTGATTCGCTCTTCAAGCGCTTTTAGTCCCCCAAGTACCTCATCGAACCTTGGCGGCTCTTCAAAGAACATGTAGCGCAATGCTGCATAATCCCGAGCCAGAGTTTCAATCCTATCTGGATGCGGAGAAAGTTTCAGGCTTCCTGGCTTAGCACTGCCATAGTTCGCCCATGCAGATGCAAAGTAGACGCTCTTATGAGTTGCCACCCGTTCTAGGAGCTTTAGATCTGATACAGACCTTTGACCCAGTTCAGTTGGAGCCATGATCGCTAGATCATACAGATGCCGAGATATTCTTGTGGCTGTAGGTTTATCAGCCGGACGATGGTACTCCGCATGTAGAAGAGTCGCCTTCTCCCAGAAGGTCCTTTCAGCTTCTAACGCCACTACCGACGCAGCTTTTAAGGAAAATGCTGATGGAAGATCTACGGCTGCGTACGGTATCACTTCATGAGTCCCAATCGGATAAGGATCAGAACCAGCGCCGAGCTCAAGTCTTACATTCGTCTGAATGTAAGTCCCAGCGCTCTCGGATCCGACTGCTGAAGGGTAATTGAAAATCAACACATTAAGATCTTCTTTGTCAGGAAGCAGTGACCATCCTTTGCTGCCAAGAATCTGAGTAAATTGTTTATTCAAAGCCGACTTAAGCTCACCCTGCACAAAAGCTCTGCAACTATCCCTAAGTTCCTCAACTCGCTTCCTGCGTTGATTGACACTACTAGCGAACTCTGGATCTTTCTCTCCAACAAACCCTAAGTAGTCGCGCCGAACTGAGAGATCCACGTCTTCAGAAAATCGCCGAATAAGATCAAACACCTTCGACAGTGATGTGCCGCCCTTAAAGATTAGATTCTCTCCAATTTTTGGAAGGAGAAAAACATGGCGCAAGGCCCAACAAACCCAAAAATCTTTCTCGATTATCATAGCCGAGACGTTTCGCTGTGCTGCTGAAAGCACAAAGAGGTCGCGCCGAGTTTCATCACTTGAAGATGCGATCTTATCCACGGTCAACCCCCTCTGTAGATAGCACCTGCTCTATAACATTCCTGATCCACACCGGAGCGTATTTTAAATCTCTTAACATAACTTCTCTCGAATCAGCTTTAAGTACCCGCCGCAGTTGTCGCACCATGACAGGAGTTATAGCCTCTTTACCAAGGTGCTTTAACGCTTGAATTACCGTCCCACTCACTCGACCCGCTGTTCTCATAACCTTAGGTGAAGCCCTACGAAAAATCAGAGTCTGCTTACCAAGTGTGACTCGTTTCGAATATCCATCGGTTAGATAAACAACTCGGGCGGGTACCTGCGTTGAAAGACCAAGAACATTGGCAGCATAAGCACCTGAGATCTGTATCCGTGCTCCGTGTGATTTTGTTATAGCTTTTGCAATCTGCTCAACCGAAGGGTAGGCGCTTATTCCTAAATCGCGATTAGTGCGTGGATAGTCATACACACCGCGAGCAAGTCGGCGGATCATTCCGCGCTTTACTAGTCGAGTAAGCCCCTGGTCGATTGACGATCGTGAACCGAGCTTCCAGAAATCATTGGGCGTAAATACGGCACCCCTTCCCTTAGCCTGTATCGTTCGAAGCATTGAATTTACTAGTGAGCTTTCCATAATGAGCGTGTCAGAAAAATATATAGATATTTCTGACACTTTATATCACATAAATAGTCATTTTATCAAGCTATATTATATAGTTATAGAGCATTAAAATACCAAGCGGTTCAAATGCATTCC
>CAZJXY010000647.1:0-2036 GCA_964549925.1 uncultured Bdellovibrionales bacterium
GATAGCCTGCCAAGCTAATAACCCTACTATTACAACCAATGAGAAAGCCAAAATGACCTCAATAATTGTCATTGCTTTTTGGGAATAATCTCTCTTCAAAGTACCGTATTTTTGATCCGAATGACGGCCGGAGCAAGGATAATCATAAAATATGAGCACATAAGAACCATAGTTATCAGAACGGCTTTTACCGGAAGCGCCGCTAGCCTCTGATCCAATGAGCTATAGAAAATCCTTTGAGCATCCTCAGCGATACCTTCTAGCTGCGACGTTCGATCTCCGCCTTGCTTAATTGCCTGACCAAGTGCCAAAGTGCAGCGCTTCACAGCATCATTTCCAAGTCTTGAGCTAATTCGCTCGAAAGTCTCCGGCCAGGTATACCCGGTTTGGGTAAGTAACCTCCCCTTAGCAAACTCTTTTATCAAGGGATGCTTCGGGTACTCGACAACCAAAGCATCTACCACTCGCTCCAAACTTGAGGTGACGTCCCATCCCGCGCTCGTACCGAGATTGGTCAGATCAATTAAAAGTGGAAGCTCTCGTTGAATCTCTTCAGTTCTTCGAATAGTTCTAGCCTTCAACCAGAAAAATGGTATCGACATACCACAGGCGGAGCTGACGATTAGAAATACAGTCGCATAATAGGTCGAGAGTCCAAGATACCCCCAGGCGCCAATAAACGGTCCACCTACATAACAGATAATTTTAAGCAGATAATATTTCCCTTTTTCGGCAGCAGTATCCAACCCCGCGTCCTGGAGTTTTCTCTGAAAATCTTGCTCTTTCAAGGATGCCTTCCCCGACTTTGGGTCGGACCTTGAGCCCATTTCAGTGAGCATCGAGTAGTATCTACTGCGACAGATCGATTGCGAGCTACTCCCCGGTTTCTTCAATCGATCGAGTTCGCGCTCTAGGCGTAAGCGATCGACCGCATACATCCATCCAACCCATACAATCAAAAGCAATAAAATCACTGTTGTGATCATCGTTACACCCTAAATGTCATGGTGCGCTTAAAAAACAAAAGGGCCACTAGTTGCATAATCACGGCGATTTGAATCAGTAATCTTCCGAAAGAGTCAGAAAGCGCTAAATATAAGTAGTCAGGTTTCACCGCCATTAAGGCCGCCGGCGCCACGACCGATAGGAAAAGGATAATGTTGAACGCCAGCCGAACCTGGACGAGATCGCGATTGGCCTTTGAAACTACGGTTTGCTGTTCCCTTACCTTTTCGGCCAATCTCCTAAATGGTTCGAGCATCCGTCCGCCTAAGTCGTGAAAAAGAACTACAGATACTCCCAGTGCAAGCACCTCCTTACCAGCAACTCTTCGTTTCAAAGTAAGCATGGCTTGATCTAGGGGTAAGCCACTTTTGATCCCGCTGACTACTCGATCGAGCTCAGCACGCAGTATCCCAAGCGGAACGCTCTCCGTTGCCTGGATAACCGCGGCTTCGAGATTAAATCCCGTTCCTAGTGCAGACGCTAAGCCATCAATGAAACCCGGAAGATGGGGTAACACTTTGTTACGCCTTTTTGCCGCCCTCTCATCTAGGTATATAGTTAGACAGTAGAACTCAGTGGCTCCAAACGCAAATACACCAAGGATCGCACCAAGAAAAAATCCGATGTAGCCGGCAAATAGTGAGATAGCGGTGGTTACCAGAAGGAAGATTGATTTCGGCACCACAATCCCAGCCTGAAACAAACGCTCATCAAGTGAACCTACCTTGATTTGTTTGAATTCAAATTTATTCGTGCGCTCTTTTGATCTGGCTTTATGTTCGATAATATTGCGCTCTGGGCGCATCGTTTTTAGCCGATCTAGCTCCTTTACCGCCATGAGTTTTGCTAGACCTCCTCACCAAGTTGAGAGACCTTCCCAGTTTCGATTGGCTCAATTCCCGGTCCAAGCTGCAATTCGATCCCACTATCAGACAGTTTATCCAACCAAACTGAATTTCTGGTCATCAGCCGCCAATTTCGTACTCCCTCGATTTCTGTTTCAAACTTAACGATCGACCTGGTTATAAACT
>CAZJXY010000648.1:0-2034 GCA_964549925.1 uncultured Bdellovibrionales bacterium
CTTGGCCTTTGCCGTCGTATCCAAGCGTTGAAGTTTTTAAAATCGTATCCGAACCAAGCCTTGAAAAACTTTCCAGAGCTTGATCGAGGGATCTGGCAGGGGCAAAAGGGGTAACGTTAAAACCAAATTTGGCGCAGCTCTCCTTCTCCTTGATGCGATTTTGCGTTAACTCAAGCACTTTTGATCCCGGTCGGAGCGGCTTTACCTGTTCAATTTGTTGCGCTGCTTGTAGCGGAATATTTTCAAATTCCAGGGTAACTACGTCGACTTTAGAAGAAAATGATTTGAGCTTGTCGGTGTCTAGATAGTCAGCTTCGGTGCATAGATCCGCAACTTGTGATGCCGGAGCGTCCTTCTCAGGCGTATATATATGTACACGATACCCCATCTCCTTAGCGGCTACTGTGAACATTCGGCCGAGTTGGCCTCCACCAAGGACCCCAATCGTAGAACCTGGCGCAATTAGCGCAGCCTTCACTTCAGCACCATTTTCATTACTGTGCTAGTTTGCTTTTTGCGGAACGAGTGGATCGCCTTTCTATACTTTTGATTACTAAGCCCAAGAATCTGTATGGCAAGCAGTCCAGCATTTTTCGCCCCGGTTTCTCCGATAGCCAAAGTTCCTACTGGAACACCACTTGGCATTTGCACTATCGAAAGAAGCGAATCAAGCCCCTCTAGTGATCGGCTTTTTACCGGCACTCCAAGCACGGGTAGTATGGTGTGCGCAGCAATCATTCCGGGTAGATGGGCAGCGCCACCAGCTCCAGCAATTATTATTTGTATTCCTCGAGCTTCGGCCTCAGTTGCAAAGCGAGCCATATAGCGAGGCGTTCGATGTGCTGAGACTACCTTTGCCTCAAACGGAACTTTGAACTTTTTCAAAACCTCCGCCGCCGGCTTCATCGTCGGCCAATCAGAGTTACTACCCATTACAATCGCTACAACTGGCTTACCTTTCGGTTTTCGCATGGCCTACTCCCGATTATACCAAAGTGACTTTGTAGCATAGTGAAAGAAGTAATCCAATCAGGCGGTTATATGGGTTAAGTGGATTTAACAAAGCGGTCCAGGAGTTTATCTTTTGCCTATGTTTTGCCGATATTTAAGGCAGGGATTCAAATTAGTTATCGCTCCCTAGAAGCGATCAGAGATGGGCAACAAAGTAGAACTACATACCGAAGCGAGCTGGCAACGCGCTCGTGAATTTGGCCAGGGTCTTGGACGGTTTCCGAACGTCTTTGCCGCCGCTATCCGTCTGCTCGTCGCCGATCACCAGAAGCATGGCGGTGAGCTTCGACCTGTAACTAAGTTTCTGGTTGGCCAGGCCTTGCGAGGGAAAAAAATATTATCACTATTCTATTACGCCACTCTTCGATTAGATCCGAATGCAGTCAAAGATAAAAAGTCGGCTTCGTTGGGAGAAATGGTCAATCTCTTGGCTCCTTTTGATTTGGCCGTACTTTACGGCACCTATCTTTTGTATCGTCGCGTGAGAAAGCATCTAGAACTGGATCGGGAGCAGTTTGCAGCACTTATTCCGTTTTTTAGAGTCGAGTCGCAGATGGGCGGACTAGTTGGAGCGGCGATACCTAAGATAGGTATCGGGAATGGGGTGCTTTCTTCGTCGATACATCACCTTGGTCTTGCGATTATAGCACGCCGTGAGATGTCTCAGGTTAGGGCTTACGGTCTGCATCTAATTGAGTCGGGCCTTAGATCGGATCCATATTGGGAAACGGAACAATTTGGGTGTACCTCGGTGCAAGTCGGCGCTGTGCTACTGACCCGTGTTGGGTTTAACAAATCGGTTGTTGAACTTTACTTTCGAGCGCTTGATCCCGAACACAGTAATGAAATCAGCTCGCCTGATGGAACTGATGCGGTGCGCTTTTCGAGAATGTGGAGTGAGTGTATTTTAAATGGCCAGGATCAACCAGTCTTGTCGGTACCTGGAGAATACTACCCGCTTTCGATAGAGCGCGACCGGTTACAGGATGAGCTTACGCGAATAAACTCTGGCGAGCTTAGCTG
>CAZJXY010000649.1:0-2031 GCA_964549925.1 uncultured Bdellovibrionales bacterium
ATTCGTGGATTTGGAAGTTTTGTGGTAAAGGAATATCAAGCTTATCAGGGACGTAACCCAAAGACTGGTGAGGCAATCTCTGTGCCACCGAAGAAGCTCCCATTTTTTAAGGTGGGAAAAGAGCTTAAGGAGCGGATCGATCTTGAGGACGGAAAGTCATCAGGATCCACTGTAGGCGCCAGCAACTAGAGCCGATTCTCTTAGTAGAATCCAGTTAAATTTTTGAATAGCTTTTTTTAAGGAAAACATACTGTGTCAATAGATTGGTTGTACGATATTGAGCGTGAAATAGATAACGGGAAAGTAATTTTGGCCTGTCCGGGAGTTGGTCAGAACGAATGGGTAGTGGGACGACCGATTGAAGAGTTGAAAAAGCTCGCCCGGCGGGTGTGCGATGCGAAAAAAATTCAGATCAATATCGTGCGTTTAGTTCCGAAGCACGACACTTTGACGGGTGATCTTTACTTGGTCCCAACCAAGATTGAAAGTCCTGGTGCTCGCGGTGAGCCACAGATCAAGTGGTCGGTTGTTGATACCAGAGAAGCCGCAGAAATGATGAAAGATCTTCGTCATGGACCGGCTCCGTTTTTTGGAATGCAGATTGAAGAGACGGTTTCTCCGGCGTAGTCGGTTTGATTCCGGGGTGCAAACGCCCAGGCAGATTATTTGAGGTGCTGTGCAAAGTAATTCTAGTGATATTAAGACCACCACACTCCCTCGGCGCATCAGGGTTCAAGAGGTTCTAGATGCTCGCTATCCTGATCGGCAGAGGCCGCTTTCTTGGGATTTGCGAAAGAACGGGATTGATCGCATTCGCACGGCTGAAGGCGAGTCGCTGAACTTGCTTAGCGATGGCGGGCAGTCAGTACCAAAGCCCGGCTGGGTGTTGCTTTTGACCGATGGCGACGCCGCGATTGGATATCGTTGGACGCTCTACGGGTTACCGCCGACAAATTGAGGACGAACCCTAATTCAGGAGAGTTTCGGCTGTGGCAATCGAGCGCTTGCCCCACTTTTTCTTAGAAGTTCAATTAGCCAACGATCAGAAAATCTGGGACCTGCAACTTGAAGCCCCAACGGTAGCCCCACACTACTTATTCCCGTCGGGAAGGCAATCGCGGTTGCCCCAAGTATGTTTATTGCGCGAGAAAAGTGGAAGGCTAAATACGATTCCACCTCGTTGCCGTCAACTTCGATCGTAGAATTATTCAATTGAGGAGCAGGCCCTGCCGCTACCGGGAGGAGTAAGAAAGCATATTCCGTGAAAACACTGGTCATCTCATCCCTAAGAGCGTCCATCTGAGCTAAGCATTTTAAGACTAAATCTGCGCTCAAAGGCGGTAGATCGGAATTTAGTCTGCTCCTCAGATTCTGCATCGAACTCCCCTCGGCCTTAAGGTCTCTTGGAGTGTTTTGCATCTCCAAAATTAAATCCTCTTGCCGTAGCCCGGCCGACCCGGCGAGTAAGATGAATGGTTCAAGCGAATTGTTTATCGCTGGGGGAGTAATCTCAACAGCTTCAAAGCCTAAAGCTTCGAAGGCTTTGGCTGATTTGTTGAGAGTGTTCTGTATCTCCTTTGAGGCTTTGATCCCACAGGTCTCGCTGAAATAGGCGAACTTCTTTGGGATGCTTCGGTGTTGTTCAAAATTAATCGGCAACGCCACCGAGCGTGCTGAAAGGGGGTCAAACTGCTGCATGCATTCCAACAGAAGCTCCAAGTCATCAAGAGTTTTAGCAATTGGCCCAGTACTTCCAAATAGGCGGTTGAATGTACTATTTACAAAGTGCGAGCCGCGCTCAAGGATTACCCCACGAGTCGGGAGCATCGAGTATAACCCGCAAAAGTTTGCTGGCCCCCGGAGTGAACCTCCAGAATCTCCACCAATCGAAAAACCACAAAAACCGGCTGCCAGTGCCGCCGCATCGCCGCCTGTGGAGCCGCCCGGTGAGCGCGTCAGATCGTACGGATTTATACTCTTTCCGTACAGGACACTCTCGCAGCCGATTGAAGATTTGCCGTACTCGGCCAT
>CAZJXY010000650.1:0-2019 GCA_964549925.1 uncultured Bdellovibrionales bacterium
CTCTTCGAGCTCAATTCTTGTGAAAACAAGATCCGTTTCCCCGTAGCCGCACAACCGCCAACGGCCCGCACCCAGCGCTTCAAAACGAACTAGCCCGCCCTGCCCTACGACGGGCGAAACTGAAGTAAGATTATCAAGCGAGGTCAGACTGGGCTTTTCTTCTAGTACATCGTGGTTTAGTGAAAGACTCAAATCCAACTTGGTGCCGACATCAATCAACCGGTGTGCCAACGTTCCTCCCGAACAGTCGGTAACCACTACCTCCAACGCTTGAGCGTGAGGAGCGATGCTTAAAAATAGCCCCGTGAAAAAGGCTAAAAATACTCGCATTAATAACCCCTAATCTTAAGTCAAATTTTCGTGCTCAACTACAAACGAAGATCGCAATTTTTCGCACCAGTTCAACTTGTGCGATCGTCCAGTTCCGATCTGAACCGTAATACATTCGATACTTGAGACTGTCCTGAGTAGGCAAGGAGTTTCTTCAACACTACTGAGAATTCTTCCGTTTGTGCTTCACAGTCCACCAATTTTGCTCTGCAATAAGCACTTAAAATTACTCACAAAATGTCAATATTAGGAACGTTTGCGTAACGAAACATACAGCGTTACAATTCCTCAACCTACCCCGCTTCGGAGGTGGTAAAAGTAAGCTATAAGTTTCAATGTTAGCGCCAGAACCTAATAACTCGGGTACAGATCATCTCCGATTTGCGGAGTTAGTCGAGCGTGCCAAAGCTATCGATAAGCTAATTGGCATCGGCAAAGCCTCGATCATTGACGGAAGTGATCTATTTGAATCTTGTGTCACAAACAGCGCCGATCCCGCACTCCAAGCCTTTGCCCTAAGTTTGGTTGAAATTCGTTTTAGACAAGGCGAATTCGCAAAAGCTGAGCAGGTTGCCGAACGTGCGCTTTCGATTTTAAAAGATTGGAACTTCTCAGAAAGTAGTGAGCAAAGCCTCGATATCAAGGTAGATTTATCATTTAGACTTCGAGGATTATTAGTGACCGCCTGCGCCATGCAGGATGACCATGCGAAGGTGCACACGCAGCTTAATGAACTAAATGAGTTAGCAATGGATATCTTCGGGAAAGATGATCCAGCTCAACGCTATAGTCACCTGCTAGCACTTACTTTCATCCAAACTGCAGATGCGATGGTGATTGTTAACGATTTTGCTCATGCCGAGACACTTTACCGTAGTGGCATACGGACGCTGCTTGAGGTCGAATCAGCCACAGAGTTCAAGAGTAACGATCTCAATCAGACCACTCATCGATTGCTTCGGGGGTTAGGGAATGCACTGCGTTTACAGGATAAGCCCTACGACTTTGAATTACACAATCAGCTCGTATCCCATGTTCAGCGCTTATCACAATCTGACTCTGCAAGCTTAAGCCCAGCCAGCCAAACTGCAGAAAAAAGCACGGCTACCCATGGCCGAATTGATAACTTTCGCTTCGGTTTGGCTCTATCACTCTCACAGGCGGGTAACTTTGAATCAGCCCAGCGCGAGTATCCGTACCGCGCAACCGACTTCCCCTCAAGCGGTTGCTGCCGCCAGGAGGTGGCATTGGCAGCATGGATCCGCGCTCATAATCGGGATTTCGATGAAGCAAGTAGACTCTTCAACCTGATCCAAAGTCCGCCTTACGAGCCTCAACCAGGAGATTTCATCCAGACTAGCGCGAGTTTCCGAACTAGAGAGATGCTTGGCTATGTTGCGCTGCAGCTTGCCAAAGAGGAAAAAGGCGCGGAAGCACGAGGAGCGCTTTTGAGAACTGCCAGTGCCGAACTCAGCGGATCCTTCAATTCAATTCGCGAATACTTTAAGCGGACGTTCCCAGCCGCAAGCATAGTTGTAGAATCTCTAGTAAATGGTAATCAGATTGAATCAGGTCAGATCGATGCCGCATTACGCATGATGAATCGTTCGGCGATGAGAACATATCTTTTTGAGCTATATGACCTCTTGGAGAGTATTGAAGAGTTGGGGGTTCATACCGGTTCAACAG
>CAZJXY010000651.1:0-2010 GCA_964549925.1 uncultured Bdellovibrionales bacterium
TATTTTCCTAGATACAAAGTAAAGCTCTACGCTCTAGCCATAGAAGGTAACCACAACCAGGCACCAGCCCACTTCCCAGAGGGTAAAAGGGCAGACTTTATGCGAGATTTTAACTCGGCAGTTTTTTATCATGGTCCTGTCTGGATGTAGTCCTGCTCTTTTGTAGGAAGTAACGTAATATTTACCCCTAGCTTTTATTACATATTTTGTGATAAATTCCCCCTATATTTATGGCACACGACCCACGAATTAGCATAAAGCGTAATATTTTTAAATATTTAACGGATTGGCGAGATCAGGTAATCAGAAATCCAGGTTCAAGGAAGCCACTAGTCGTGCGCGGGGCCAGACAGGTTGGGAAAACCTTCGCAATCGAGGCCTTTGGCAGGCAGCATTTCGCGCAAATGATCAAGCTCAATCTCGATAAGGATGAAGATCGCGCTCTCTTTAGTAAAGTGCAAAATGCCGAGCAGTTCATTCGAACTCTCGAACTTCGGGTTAAAGCTGAGATCACTCCCGGACAGACGCTACTATTTATCGACGAGATACAGAATAGCGCGGTAGCCTTGAAACAGCTGCGCTATTTTTATGAGGAGCTACCTGGACTGCACGTAATAGCAGCAGGCTCACTGTTAGATGTCTTCATAAACAGACATAAGCTTGAAATGCCGGTTGGTCGAGTTGAGTATTGTTACATGCATCCCCTTGGCTTCGACGAATTTCTGGATGCGACCGGCAATACTCGCTTGCTGGAGCTTATTCGTACAACCTACAAACCTGATCAAATCGAGGATGCGGCGCATGAACTTTGCAATAAGGCTTTCCTTGAATACATCTTGATAGGCGGGATGCCACAAGCGGTTGCTAGCTATGTTGCTGGAGAAACCCCACATGGACTAGAAAGAATCTATGAATCGCTGATGGTCGGATATAGGGACGATATAGGAAAATACGCGACTTCCGCTCAATCCGTATATCTTAGACACTGCCTTGAAAATGCTCCACGCTCAGTAGGGATGCAAATTGCTTACAATCACTTCGCAGATTCTGATTTTGGGAGCAGAGAGATCAGCGCTGCTTTTGACACTTTGGAGTTTGCTCAGCTTGTAACACGTGTATTTAGTTCGCGCTCACTGGCCCAACCCCTAGTACAGAATAGGAGAAAGGCACCAAAAATTCTCTTTCTCGATGTGGGGCTGGTCAATTACAAACTCGGACAGCGAGAAAAGATCTTATCCCTTACCCATTTGGAAAATGTATTCCAAGGGCAGGTCAGTGAACAAGTCGTAGGTCAGACGCTGCGTTATCTCGGTGAGTCCACCGAGCAAAGACTCTGTTATTGGTATAGAGACAAGAAGGGATCTAACGCCGAAGTCGATTACTTGTTGAGTTTTAAAGATCAAATTATTCCCGTAGAGGTCAAAGCCGGATCAAGTCAGAAGATTCAATCGTTGCACACATTCATCGATGAGCGCGCTAAGCTCGCCTTAGGCTCAAAGCAAGTAGCCATTAGAGTTCATAGCGGAAAATTTGTTGAGTCTGTACTTAGGAGTCGTGGTGGTAACGAGTTTTTGCTGATATCGGTCCCGTACTACTTGCTCTTTCGAATTCAAGAGATTATAGCGGGGCGAGTGTGACGGCTCCCGTATTCCCTTACTGACTTGTGATTAGTTCAACCGCGTTGAATTAACTGTGTTACAATTTGCGACCAATTGACTGGTACGGGAAAAGTACGAAACTTATTCCCCGTTCCCGCGAGATCCCCTATGTGGGATATCATCCGCGAATAGAGTCCAAGAAGTATGCGTCGTTCCTAACGACAAGGAGCCGAAATTCTGCGCTATGGTTTGTAAATAACCCCGACCTTGAAGAAGCCATATTAGGATATGCAGCCAAGTTTGCTACAAGATACAAGGTAAAGCTCTACGCTCTGGCGATAGAGGGTAACCACAATCAGGCACCAGCACATTTCCCAGAGGGTAATAGGGCAGATTTCATGCGAGATTTTAA
>CAZJXY010000652.1:0-2006 GCA_964549925.1 uncultured Bdellovibrionales bacterium
CAATGTACTGAATGCGCCTGAAAGCTCACTCGGCAATTCAGCAAAGAGTCCCAGTCGAGAGAGACCGCCGTCCGGATACATTTCAATTTTAAATCTAGAGAGTGGCGGAGTCGCAGAAGCAAGTTTTACTTTAAGCCAAGAGTGACCAGCCATCCTGGTTTTAGGAAGCAGTTCGAGACAATTGTTCTCACCACTGAGCGCTGTAAGCCGCACGAACTCAGCATGATTTCCATCGTGATACTCAGTCGATAGATAAATGTATTGAACACTAGATGGCGTTTCGAGTTCAAAATCCACGAAATCACACCCAACTTGGTTATGCCTAGAAGTCTCCCAACTATCCATAATCTTACCCTGCGAGCCGTAGAGATCGGGGTCAAATTCAGGCGGCTCTGGGGCGAGCAAGTTCTCGGCTCGAGCAAAGCGTTGATTTGAAACGGCGATAATTTTAGCGCCTTTGCATAGATTATGCACTGCCAGGATGGAGTCGGGATGATCGCCGCGCGCTTTGAGACTTTTCCTCAGAATTTTCTCTGGAAGACTGGGAATTAGCGAGTCAAAGATCAAGGCTTTGTACCCTAAGTTGACTAATTGCTCAGGGGCAATACCGCTGCCCGAAAAATGATCGTGAAATTTGGAGTAATCAATCCCCTCGAAGCTGAGGTGCTTACAAAGCAGCTGAGTAATTCTTGCAACAGCCAGCACTCCCTGCTTATCGGCGTTGACTAAAATGGTAAATCCCTTGCCGCGATCCGGTCCGCTAAAGCAGTGGAAGTAAAGTGCGCGAAAACCTTCATTGGCGCCTTGATGGAAGGCAAATTTATTATTTCCGTTCAACCCGTCAGTTTCTGCAACGAAGACTCCCAGTCCGTGATCCGCTCCCATGAATTCACGACATTCTTGGTTCACCTCTCGATTCGTGGGAGAAAGCATCAAAACAGCAGTATCGTGTGAGATTGGACCAACACCGCGAAGATCATGGAAGGCGGCTTCGAGCGCGACTACAAAGCGGCTAACGTCAGCGGCACTTGACCAGCCACCAGCTGCAAATGCTGGAAACATCAAGTGCCCTCCGGGAACGGCCTGCCCATTATCGAAATAGCCGTCAACATGGGCAGCCACTGGATTATGTTCAAAACTTAGAAACTTAAGTTGAAGCTCACTAAAAAACGATTTAGCCACATCGCCAGCAGTAGAAGCTTTGGATAGAAGCAGCGCAAGATGTTCGAGCAGGAGAAATCCTCCTCCAGAGTAGGAGAACGATCTTCCAATTCTGTTTCGATCTCGATTTTGAACCTTAACGTATCCAAATTTCTCAGAGCCATTAAGCAGCTCCAAGACTTGCGGCATCTTCTCCGTACGCGGGATGCCATTTACGTAGTGCATGTTTAACGCCGAATGGTTCATTAAATGCACAATCTGCACAGCATCGGAATCGAGCCTAAACTGCGAATCTAAAGCCTTAAGAAGCTCGTTAACCGAACTATTGAGCTCGATTTTTTTAGCCTTAAGTAATTCTAAGGAAATGGCCGTCCCAATCGTTTTACTTAATGAGGCGATCTGAAATAGTTTGTTCCGACTCTCAGCCGGGCTAATATCCTGGACAAAACCTCCCTCGCTTATGGCAATCGAGGCGCCTTTGATATTTGCCCGCTCGAGTAGAGTTCGAATCTGTATCTGAACTAGGTCCAGCGGAGAGCTAGAGAGTCTTTTCAGTGCAATACCTGCTAGGGCTTCTTTGGCAGCAGCGAACTCTTGATCGTAGCTCCGATCCAATCTCGTAATTAAGGAACGTTTCAACTCGTCGGCGCTCTTACCGGAAGCAGAGATCAGAAATTTAAAACCATATTTATTTAGATATTTACTCCCTAAATCTCGCAGTTCCGCTCTAATCTTATTATTGCCACTGAGTGCCCCGGCCTGCTCGTTTGCCGCGTTTGCATCCAAGCTGCGTTTCTCTTCCCCGATATCTCCATGGAAGGAAGCCGCCTGAAGCAGCTCTTCAA
>CAZJXY010000653.1:0-1984 GCA_964549925.1 uncultured Bdellovibrionales bacterium
ATGGATGAACAAGCTTAATCAAAAAACTATCTTCAAGTACCCCTAACCAGTTCTTTGCAGTTATCGGAGAGATCCCAGCATCTTTCGCCAAACTGTCGTAGTTCACCTCCTGCCCTGAGCGAAGCGCGCAAAGCTTGACGAATAGCTCAAATTCCCGTCGCTTCTCAACTCCCAAAAGCTCGCGTATATCACGCTCGATGTAGGTTGCGATATAGCTACTTAAGTACAAAGCTCGAGTCTTGCGATCATCTTCTCCAAAAAGCGCTGGAAACGATGTCTCTACAATATTACGAAAATAATCCTCAGGGTTACAAATTTTTACGCCCTTTTCCTCATCCGAAAATCCCAGAAGATTGATAATCGCAACACGACCAGCCAATGTTTCTCGGACACCTTGCATCACCTGAAAGTTCTGCGAACCGGTAAGCCAAACTGCACCTCCGCCAACTTTCTTATCAGCAAAAATTTTGAGCGTGCTTAGCAGCTGTGGAGCATACTGAATCTCATCGATACTCAAAGGGATTCGCAAGCCCTTGGAAAATGACTCGGGATCCTTCGTGGCTAACGTACGCTCCGAAATCTCATCCAAATTTACATACCTTCGTTCAGGGGAAGACTGGCGAATCAAAAGAGAACTCTTGCCGACCTGGCGTGGACCCAAAACAAGCCAAATCGGGAATAGGTCGAGGGGCTTTCTTCCTAGACAAAAAAAATGCTCAATTGTTCTTTCCTTCCACATACTTGGCAATTATATACCTTGATATAGATTTGCCAAGTATTAATTTTACGTAAGAAACGCGAGGAAAAACCGTAGTTCATCTTCCTGAGAATGCCTGGTGGCCCAGCTACATATAGTAGTTCTCAAAAGTAATTGCCGCGAGATTTCGGCCCTTGAGAGTACTACTATAGCGGCGAGCGGAGCGAGCCAAAACAACCAAATAGCGCTTCCCAAAAAACTGCCAAACCGAAGGCTTGACAAGAAAATATAAGGGGTTGAAATACTGATAGATTTTGCGAGTGCCGGAAATAGCTTTGTTTGAGAACTACTATAATTGTTTTCCCTCCGGGGGGTCCGCCTCCTGCGGACGAGCGCTGAAAGTTATTGCCACTCGCTCCGCTCGCGGCAATAACTTTCGGGAAGCGCTCTAGAATATACCACAAATCGAGGATTTTTTCCGTCAATCCCAACGTTTAAGGTGATCCGGAATTTTTCACCTAATTCGACGTTGTCTTCGATATCAAGTCCCAACCTTTACAGTTTATGGGGGTACCACCCAAGCGACTCTGCGCATATATTTAACCTCAATGCGTTCCGCAAGCTATTTAGTGTTACTGACTATAATTACTGTACTCCTACTTAACACCAAGGGAGGAAGTTCCAATTTAAGAATCGGTGAAGTCGATTTCTCTCAATACTACGCGGCAGCAACAATCTTAAGAGCTGGAGCAAACCCATACGATCCGGACAAACTATTTGAGATCCAAAGGAGAGTCTTAGGCGAGAGAGCGGAGTTAGTGCGCATTTGGAATCCTCCAAGCGCAATTACCTTTGCCCTGCCCTTTAGTTTTTTCTCCTTCGGCGTTGCTGCGAAATTATGGTTAATATCTGAGCTTATTCTAGCTTTACTTGGCGCTACGCTCCTCGCTCAATCCTTAAAACTCCATGTTCCCTACGCCTGGCTTCTTGCAATATCTTCTCTTCCTTTGATTGACGGACTCGGTTGGGGCCAGATATCAGCATTACTGTTTTTTGGATTTGCTCTCGGTTTAAAACTTTTAGAAGGCGAGCGCGGATATTTTAAAAGTGGTGTGGCATTTAGCCTCCTATTGCTTAAACCTCATCTTTTTTATTTAGGCTTCTTGTATATTGTTCTCTGGTCTCGACCGAAAGAGAGCGTGAAGTTTTTAGCCGGGCTAACACTAGGTGTTATCATAACTCTAGTTCCTGTTGTTTCGCTAAATCCAGAAGTTATTGCCAACTACA
>CAZJXY010000654.1:0-1978 GCA_964549925.1 uncultured Bdellovibrionales bacterium
AGTTTAGCGATCAGTTCCTCAAGCACTTTGAGACTAGTGTCAGCGGCAAACTTGACGATCACTGGGAAAGGCCGCGACGAAGCACGACTCCTCAAGAATTCAGCCGAGATAAATGTCAAACGCTCCAAAAGTTCTACAAATTCAGTTTGTTTGGATTCCGTATTTGGACAACTTTCATTTAACTCAATAAAATCGGCGCCTGCATAATAATACCCGCGTATCCCCTCGAGAAGACGTTTTTGACGTTCATCCTTGGGAAGTTCGGGGGATCCAGCAACACTAACTCCTATGGGGAATCCATCGTGCTTTTCAAACGTGGCAATACGCTTTGTAACTGCTGCATCACCCTCGTTAGGAAGTCCGAGCCAATTAGATGCGGCATGCGACTTTGGGTAGGGCGCGAAGGGAAGGTTTATTCCCTGCTTTGAATTACCGTCCCGTGGAAGTGCAGTTACAGTTCCAGCCAAAAAAGCTCCCGCACCTTGGCGAAAGCAGAGTTCGTACCCTTCACCATTTTTAAACATTCCGGATGCATTAAATAATGGGGAGCGAAATTTTAATCCCCAGAGGATTCGAGAGTGTCCTGCTGGTGGCGTCCATGGAGGCGGTAGCTCTTTGAAGAATGACTTAAGAAACTTGTTGCGTTGGGAAGAGTACAGAGAGACCACACTGGCTGGAGAGAGAGTCGAGGTGACTATGCCTCTGACGTAGTGCTCAAGGCGGGCGAGCTTTTCACTGGAGATGAACATTGTACAGGGATTAGCATAAGAATAGGATTTGCGCGAAATATCCAACTCTAGTACGTAGTTTATTGATATTATTGGATAAAATCTTAGATTTTTGATGCCACATATCGGCCCAATGATAGCATAACTATCATGTAAGCAGCGCGGCTTCTTTAAGCCTCGCTGAGGGGCACAGTGACGGCGGTTTTAATTTAACCTTTGAGAGGTTTTACGATGATACTTAATAGTGCAGGTGTTCTTAGGGGTCTTGTTGATAGAGATGTAACACCGACTCACTCTTCTTCTCCACGTGAGGAAATTGGTCAAGCTGGATATCGTGAGGCAGCGCTAGAGAATGGTGACGAATTAATAGCGCTACGAGAACAGCAGAACGCACAAACTAGTGGTAGCTCCGCCTCGGCTGCTCGGACACAGCAGCATACTGGGTTAAGTGGTGGCCCGGCTTCTTCTACAGCCCTTGAGGCTCAGCGCGCTCTTCAGGGTGGCGTTAGACAGTCAAGAGATCTAGGAAAAAGCCGAGAATCGCAAGAAGAAAGTACAGGTGGCGGCATCACGGGATTCCTAAAAGAGCATGTTACATTGAAGAATGTTGCCTCTGTATGTATGGCTGCCGTTGGATTTTGGGCGGGAACGCAGCTTACAGGAAGCCCGATCGGTGGAGTGGTTGGTGCATTAGTATTAGGTGGCGGAACCAAGCTTGGGCTTGAATACTTCTTTGATGGAGATCACAAATTAGAGAGCGCCACAAGAGTCGCGGCCTTCGGAGCTTCCTTGCCTGCGGCATTTACAGCAATGATGGCAGCTGGAGGTCCTTTAACTCCAACCGGCCTAGGTGCTGGGGCTCTGACCTTTTTGGGTACCAATGCCGCTGGTTTTATCGGCGGCAAAGTTATGGACTGGATCGGATCATGGTTTGATTAACTAATAGCCTATCCGATTTGCCTTTAACCCCAGGTCCTTTACGTAATGCCAAGATCCGTTGTATAGCAGTACCCTAGTTTCTTAAATATCAGGGCCTGTAGCTCAGTTGAGTAAGAATTGCGGAGCGATTCTTACAAAGTGTGGAGTGCGCATTTATGGCGCTCTCCCAACTGAGGAGTGCAGGTTACTAAAATATAGATGGGCCTGTAGCTCAGTTGAGTAAGAATCGCGGAGCGATTCTTACAAAGTGTGGAGCGCGCATTTATGGCGCTCTCCCAACTGAGGAGTGCAGGTTACTAAAATATAGATGG
>CAZJXY010000655.1:0-1977 GCA_964549925.1 uncultured Bdellovibrionales bacterium
AGGTTTAAGCCGCAGTTCGACGGCGGCTTAAGTGTAAAAGAGCGCTCAAATTGGACTTTTCCCGGCGAGCAGATTTCGATCGGTGATAATGTTTGGGTTGGCGCGAATGTGACCATTCTAAAAGGGGCAAAAATCGGAAACAACTGTGTGATTGCAACAGGGAGCGTGGTGCTCCGTGGCGAATACGAAGACGGCTCGCTCATAGCTGGAAATCCAGCCCGGGCTGTGCGCCCTGCTGAAAAGGGAGGGCAAAAGTGATTCTCCACGTTTTTAACTCCTCCGTCGTAAGCGGCCCAGAAACGCTAGTGTTACCGAACTTGGCGAAATTGTCGGTTCCCGTCCAAGTGATTTTTCTCGCTGAAACAAGGCTCAGTTCGGGCTCTGAAGCGCCGATTCAGTATGCCAAGCGGTTGGGGCTTGAAACTCATGAGATTGAGGTCGAATCTCGTCTTGATCTGAAGGCCTTTAGATCCTTGGCCGAGTGCTTTGAACGACTCTCACCAAGCGTAATTCACGCTCACGACGTTAAGGCATCATTCTATTCCCTGATTGCATCGATTCTCTGCGAAAGAAGCCGGACTAAGAGGTGGAGTCTCATCTCAACTCATCACGGCGTACGAGGACGTAGCGGTTTTCGCTCAAGGGCATACGAGGCGTTTTACAGCCGGATTGTACTCCCCAAATTCGATCGTGTTCTTACGGTCTGCTCATCAGACCGCAAGCTTTTGCTTAAGCGCGGGTTGGACAAAGAGCGTGTAATCTCTCACCTAAATGGTGTCGATCGGAATGAGGCGAGTACGATATGCTATGATCAGTTGCGAGAGTCGTGGGGCATCGAGTCTAACTCTACTCTGATCGGGGTAGTGGGGAGACTCGCACCAGAGAAGGGTCTTTTGAGAGCGCTTAAAATCTTTGCGCTTTTGAACTCCGAACATCCAGCTCTTCCGAAATGGAATGTCGTATTTCTAGGCGAAGGACGGATGAGATCGAAGCTAGAAAAGCAAATTAAAGTCCTCGGATTACAAAATAGAGTCAAGCTCCTCGGATACCGAAGGGACGCCGCCGAGGAGATGGTTGCTCTGGACTTATTATTTTCACTCTCCCCTGCCGAAGGGTTGCCTATCGCCCTGGTGGAGGCCGGAGCTGCAAAGATTCCGGTCTTCTCCACGGCGGTAGATGGGATCAATGATCTAATTCCCAATCCGCAATACGGATTTACTGTAAGCCCCAACGATAGCGATCGAACTATTGCTTCGGCGTTGGCCCAGGCGATTAACCACAAAACAGACAGACTAACCCGGGCCGCGCGCTTCAACTTGCACACCAAGGAGGTTTTCAGTGGCCAAAGGTGGCGTTCAGAACTCCTTTCTATCTATGCGAATTTACCCGCAAATTCAACGCCACCTTGCTTTACTAAGAATCTAGTCGGCTGTATCATTAGAGGCGAAGCGGGCAGCCAAAGTCGTCACAGCTTGCCCTGATTGCAACACTATTACACCCTACGGAGAGAGACGTTTTATGTATAGTATCAGACCTGCAAAGCACATCGATCATGTAACTCCATCAGATCTTCTGCTGCGCTTACTTGAAAATGCACTGCTTTTTCTGGTTGCATTTATCGGAGCATTTATACTAAGCGGCTGCAGTAAGAGCGCCGCGCCAGCCTACAAACCGATAAGCGCCAAGGAAGTTACAAGTGAAAAGAATCCGCCTACCCAGAAGAAGGAGATTATTAATTATGTCGCGCCGGGTTACGAAATTACGCTTACCTCGATCGAAGACAAGAACTTGAATGGGAAATACCGAGTGGACTTCAATAACGAGCTAAAACTTCCGTACGACATCACGATTGACTGTAACAAACTGACCCAGAGCTCTCTAAAGAAGCGCATTATCGAAGCCTACACACCATATTTTAAGAGTGAGCCAAAGCTTCAAGTCAAGCTAAGTGAAAGAAAGTACATTGTCGATGTTCAA
>CAZJXY010000656.1:0-1968 GCA_964549925.1 uncultured Bdellovibrionales bacterium
TGAACTCTTAAAGAGTCATCAATTACCTGATGGAAGACGGAGGTAACGAAGTGTGCATCTAAGTTATGGCTTCGACCCTCTTCGATTAAACGGGCAAGGAGTGCCTGCTCCCGTTCTATATCCCGGAGCGGAAGGCCGTGCGCCTCTTTTGATTTAGCAACTCGCCGACTTAACTCCCGGCGATGGGACAAGAGCTTAAGAATATCCCGATCAAGATCGGAGATCTCTCCGCGCACCTCAGATATATCGGGAACTGAAGACTTACCGCTCGTTTTGGAATCTACCAATGGTGCCCCACAAAAAAAATTGAAGCATTCCGGTAAGCCCAGCCTAGTCGCCTATATTCGAGTTGCGCCGTCTTATCGTGGACGCGGATAATACGTTAAATCAGAAATTCAAACCAGGAAGGGGAAGAAGATATGTAAAATCAAGGACTTAAAGGAAGTGCACTATACGCCGGTCCCACCGCCGCGCGAAAACAGCTGCCATCTACCACTCTGTTTTACTAGCTTAAAGGAATCTCGGTCGGCCTTAGGGATTTTGGGGAAGTCTTCCTCCTTGATGATTATGTGCAGAATTGCCGCAGGGATACGGTCTGGGTCGGCGTATTGCACTGAGACCTCTCGACTTAACTCGGTCTGCCAAGCTTTCGCTGTCCAAAATAGAGAGTAAGTATTTTTGGAGATCAATGCCACCTGTGGAACATCGCGCTGATTAATTGTCGCGTCAGCTAAATCATCCAAAAGTTCAGCTCCAGAGCGCCGTTCATCTATGTAAGGACTAAGGCAGACGATGACTAGAAAATAAATAAGAAACGAAAATAATGAAAGAGTCTGAACGAGTCTAGTCTTCGAATGAACTCGGTTAATTTCTTTAAGAACTAGGAGTGCAATTGCTGTTAAGAACAGACCAAACAAAAGTCCGACCCCAAAAAATTTAAGGTATGCACCCGCAGCAACGATGGATAGGGATGTTACCAACATCAAAACTATAAGCCCTGGGGAGCTAAGTGCTCGATCAGTTGCGACAGCTTGGGATTCTCGCCCATGATAAATCAATCCAGCGGAAAAAAGCGACATTCCTGGGATGCAAGGAAGCACATACATGGCGTGCAACTGCCGCACGAAGGTGAAAAAAACGGCGGCGCTGATACCCCAAACCAAACAAAATAGAAAATGTGGTTCGGTACGAAGCTTAGAAATAATACAGCGCCACCCGCAGCGGTAGCACTCCCATGCTACAACAAAGCTCCACGGAGCAAAGGCAGCAAATAGCATGAGCCAAGAAAAGCCGTAAGTGTGCACATGGCCGAAACCGTATCGATCGCCGTAATCTTTGAAGAGATAGCGGGCAATATTCTCATTCCAAAAGAAGTAGCGAAGAGAGCCAGGGTTTCTCGCTTCTTGAGCGATAAACCATGGAGCAGTGACCGCGATAAATAAGAGAGTTGCACCAATCCAGGGCACTCGCTTAAACCAAGCCCATTCCCCCCTGACTGCCGACCACAATAATAATGGCAGCCAGACCAAAATGATCGCTATCGGGCCCTTGGTAAGAAACGCGAGCGCTATCAGAACAGCGCAAATATATCCGAATCGTTTGCCACCACCATCTGATACGACCAAGAGGTAGAGGCAGTAGGTGGCAGCGCTAACAAGAGCTGTAAGAGTGACATCTGTAACGCTCGCCCCGGCCAAAAAGAAGAACATTCCAGAACTAAACGCTATTAACCCCGCAGAGGCTCCTAGTTCATCTCCAAAGAATTTTCTTCCAAAACTCCAAACGACGAAAATAATAAATATCGCGGCCACCCAGCTTGGTAAGCGCGCCGTCCATTCATCCACACCGAATAAAGAATAGGCTCCCGCGGTGAGCCAAAAGTGAAACGGGGGTTTACCTTCATACGGAACAACTCCTTCTGGCATCGGTAAACGCGGAGTGACCCAGTCGTCCAAGAGAACCATCTCC
>CAZJXY010000657.1:0-1957 GCA_964549925.1 uncultured Bdellovibrionales bacterium
CATGTGGTCTCAACATCGTCTGGAGTAAGCCCGGCGATATGAGCCGCAGGAAGAGGCTCCATCTGCCAGCCTCTGATGTAGCGCTGCCCGGGAATTCTTCCGATACAGGGGTGTATGATTGTTAATCTCAAGCTACACCTCCCTGGCAGTTATAAAAACGCGCCAGGTTATTAGCATAAAAACGGTAGGCAATATTTGCTCCAAGCAGAATCGGAAAAGTGGAGAAGCTGGGCTTGACTCGGTGCCAGATGCTTCCATAAGAATACACCTTTCTCCAAATTCGCTCATGGCTTTGGAGTAAGGCAGCAGCTGACATTTTTTTTGGCTCAAAGACTACATGTTGACCGTCATAGAGACTCCAGTCACGAGTTAGAATTCTCTCTTGTCTCTCTAGATTTTTAAAGAGAGGCGTACCTGGAAAAGGGGTAAGCAGGGAGAATCTCGGCAGATCTATTCGATTGGAAAAAACAAAATCCGAGACATGCTCAAATGAGTGTTCGTCATCTGAGTCGCTGCCGAAGACAAATGTGCCGTTAATAGCGATGCGGCGGCTGTGCAGCTCCTTAATCAGTTCAGAATACTCACGCGGTTGGTTGAAGCGCTTATTATAATCCAGCATTGAGGCCGGAGATAAACTTTCAAATCCGATCAGTAGTCCGACGCAGCCGCTTCGATGGGCTAAATCCAGTAGTTCTTGATCCTTTCCAATCAACACCGTGGAAAGTCCAAACCACTTAATCTTTAGCGGAATCAGCGCCCGAAAAAGTTCCTTAGTGTAAACAAAGTCGGCCAGCAGGTTAAGATCATAGAATACAATTTTTTTTGCGCCGGTCTGCTTTATATCATCGACAATGTGTCCGACCGGTTTTTGAAAGGGGCGTCGTCCCCATGCGGTAGGAACCACGCAAAAATCGCATTTGTGAATACAGCCGCGAGTCGCTTCAAAAGTATTAATGGTCTTATAACTGCCGGCCTTTAATAGGTCGCGGCGTGGAAATGGAATTGTAGGTAGCCTGGTAAAGGAGAATTCAGGATCCATACTGTAGCGCGGCTTTAGCTCCCCGCGACTAAAGTCTTTGAGCAGCTGCGGCCAGGTTTCTTCGGCATACCCGGTTACTATGCAGTCGGCGTGCGGCGATGCGTCTTCCGGTACAAGAGTTACATGCGGCCCGCCAAGAACAACAGTGATTCCCTGCCTACGAAAATGCGCGGCCAACTCATAGCAGCGCGGTGCCGACCCGGTAATTACCGTCATTCCAATCAGATCGGCCTCGATACGCTCGGGCAGCGCTTCTACCCCCTCATCATAGAGCTTAACTTCCGCATTTAGCTCCGCTGGTATCAAAGAGGCCAAAGTGGTCAAGGTAAGCGGGGCAGCTCTAAGATCCTTTCTGAAGATGCCGGTCTTATGACGGTAAAGCGGACCTTTTGGAGATATTAAGGCGATTTTAAGCATGACCGAGAATCAAAAAAAGTTAAACCTGTTTTAACCATTGTGGCTTGCGCCATTGATTTCAATCTAACTCAAGCGGAAAAGCTATTCTAAAGATCAAACGTAACATTGTAATTTTGGCGGCACGGGCCTCTCCTCGGCATGTGAATAACGGCATTAAATACGTACTTAAACTGTGGAAAATACCAGGTTATTGCCGCGAATGGCAGTCAGGTCAAATTTCATTACAATGAAATTTTGCAGAGCCCTCATCAATTTTCTCAGGTGAGATGAAGGCTCCTTGGTTTTGGGTTAACTACTCGTTCCCGGTTAGCATCTCATGCTACCGGCGCTAAGGAGTCTTCATCTCACCTGAGGAGATATGAGGATGCCCTAGGACCCGTTCATATTCTATTCGGTGACATGTCGAGTGTATCCATTGTCGTAGTGGCAACCGGGTCCTTTAGCACATTGAGATACTCTAACTTTCACACATTGCCTTGCAGCTTGGGGGTTAGGTTCACC
>CAZJXY010000658.1:0-1947 GCA_964549925.1 uncultured Bdellovibrionales bacterium
GCTCGGCGTTAAAGATCGCTGAGCAAGTCGGAGATTCCATAACCAAAAAGATTTTTTGGCCGCCCAAGGATCTAAAGGGAAGTGAGGAGTTAGCGGTGCTGTATGGCACAGCAGTGCTGCGTTACCATCAAGGACGAATGGTATGAAGCGTGATCTTCGATTTGTTAAACCAGAGCTGGTTCGAGCATGCGCCGGGGCCGGGAAAACTTACGAACTTAGCACTCGCTACATCGAACTGCTTAGTGCCGGTGAAACTCCGGAGCGAATTTTGGCTACCACATTTACCAGAAAGGCAGCTGGAGAGATTTTAGAGAGAATTTATCTGCGCTTGGCCGATGCTGCCGCCGATTCGCGAATAGCAAAGGAATTGGCTTTTGAGCTAGGTCAGCCTAAATTTTCCTGCGCGGATGCGATCTCGCTCTTGTCCAAAATCATTTCAGTCCAGCATCGATTACATATTCAAACCCTGGATAGTTTTTTTGCGGCTATTACAAAATCGTTCTCGC
The DNA here is from genome assembly GCA_964549925.1 of uncultured Bdellovibrionales bacterium. Taxonomy (GTDB): domain Bacteria; phylum Bdellovibrionota_C; class UBA2361; order UBA2361; family J135; genus CAZJXY01. The sequence goes on from CAZJXY010000658.1 coordinate 507, forward strand.
TTGAGTTGGGCCTCGCTCCCGCATGGAGAATTGAAAGTGAGGCAGATCAGAAGCTTTTAGTAAGGGGAGCGATCTCGGAGCTCTGCGCGGGAGGAAAGCATAAAGAGATTCTGGAGTTTATTCGCCTGCTCTCGAGAAAGGAGTTCACCCGTTCGGTTCATCAGTTTTTGGAAGAGGAACTTACCAAGCTTTTAGAAATCGTCTCGGAGGCGCCGAAAAACTCTTGGGGCGCATTTGCAGTGCCGAATCCTCCACCAGCCCAACATTTGAATCTAGCAAAGAAGGAACTGCAAGAGTTTGACGTCCCCAGAACAAAAAAGGAGAACCAACCTCATAAGCGCTGGAGCATAGCTAAAGAGAAGTTAAATCAGCTAATCAAAGAGGGTGACTGGGATGGATTACTTGAAAATCCTCTGGTGAGTTATGTCAAACGCGGAAATCTGAGCTATGATCGTGTTCCAATTCCCGATGGATTGGCGTCGAATATAAGAATTTTGCTGCAAGAGATCGCTTCTCGCTTGCTCTCGCGTTTAAAATTGCAGAGTCAAGGATCGAGTGAGTTACTCAGCTTAATCAGCCAGAGATATATTGCCTTAAGAGATGACCGCGGAATTTTGTTCCATTCGGATCTAAAAAGTGCGCTTGATAAGGGTCTAAAACAGGCTGCATGGGAGGGGGGACTTGATGAGCTCTACTACCGCTTGGATTCCAGGCTGCATCACCTTCTATTGGATGAGTTCCAAGATACTTCACGTGTTGACTGGAGCGTTCTTTATCCGATTGTGGATGAGGTTCTGTCGAAATCTGGTCCGGAACATACATTTTTTTGTGTAGGTGACACCAAGCAAGCGATATACGGCTGGCGCGGAGGCGTGGCAGGGATTTTCGATAGTATCACAGGAAACTGGCCGCAGGTAAGCGCAACATCCAGGGATGAGACCTATCGATTGTCTCCGGCAGTTACTGAGACCGTAAATAAAGTATTTCTAAGTCTAAAGCAAAACCCAGCACTAATCGAGTTTGGTACGGTAGCTGAGAGTTGGTCTTCGAGATTCGATAAACACACGAATAAGAGGACAAAACCGTTAGGCTATAGTTGTTTTGTCGATTTATCGTCTGCTGATGAGACGATTGATTTAAAATTTGAAATTCTTTCCAAACTCCAAGAGTTGCATTCCGCCAATCCTGCTGTTTCCGTGGCAATTCTGGTTCGGAGCAATAAGCAGATATCGGAGATTATGGGTGCGCTTGCGCTCTCTAAGTTTGATCTACAGATAAGCGAAGAGAGCGGGAATCCATTAACTGATAGTGAAGCGGTGAATCTATTACTTTCGCTGCTAATATTTATCGATCACCCCGGAGATAGTTTGGCAGCATTTCATCTTTAGCGCTCTGCTCTAGGTGGAGAAGTTGACGGTGACAAATTGAGAAAGGATCCTGA
>CAZJXY010000659.1:0-1942 GCA_964549925.1 uncultured Bdellovibrionales bacterium
CGAGGAAAATATAGAAAGATTTAGATTAAAGCAATCTCCTCCTTCCAAAACTCTTCTACATTGAAATCAGAGAACATTACTCCAATCATCGGGTCTGCTGGAAAACTTTGTCCGCATCCACAATCATATTCAAAATGTACGATGCGTCCGATCTTTCCGATGTATTGTTTGTCGAACGTACAATCCAGGTTAGGATTGTTGAGTACACGGACTTCATCGCCAAGCTTGAAAGGAGCTCCTTCAACATCTTCAATAATGCCGATTTGCATGAAACTTACTTCTTTTGATTGAAAAATTATCAATAGAATCCTATTTTGAAAGAGTATAGAGTTGGCGGCAATCAGATAAACCAAATTTCGCTTCTCGACGGTTTTTCTTTTGGGCTTCGCCCATCGATGAGCGGCGATGGCTCTGCCTCGCCGGACAGTTCTACCGGATTTCGCGGCTACGCCGCGCTAGAGGTTAATGTTTCAGATAACGCGAAGTAAACCTTGCTACTATCTTACTTCGATCGCTCATGATCGACTGCCAGTTTTCCGTCAAGACCTGATCAAAAAAATTATATGCGACGCTTGGAGCGAAGCGAGGAAGTCCGGGGAAATACTTATCTTCGCATATGTGATCATGCCCGAACATACTCACATACTCACCGACGGGTATCGTGAAATATCCGATGTGCTGCGATTTACCAACGGAATATCTGCGAAACGAATTCTTGATTATCTAAAGGAGAATGAGTTTGAAAGTTCTTTGAGAAAGCTTCGGCAGGAAGAAAAGCGAAAGGGTTACAAATATTCTGTTTGGCAGCATCATCCCGATGCTTTTCGAATAACCGGCGAAGACACCTTCATGCAAAAAGTTAATTACATTCATCAAAATCCAGTTCGTGCTGGACTTGTCGAACGTGCCGAAGACTATCGCTTTTCAAGCGCCCGTCTTTGGAAAGGAGATCCTTTGGCTGATGAGCCATTCCTCACCGACCACAAACTTATAAAATGGCGCTAGGCGGCGGCGTAGCCGCGAAGGGTTAGGTTAGTCTGACGGTGAGTCAAAGACTCACCGCTCATCGAGCGGCTAAGCCGTAAAACTCGTAAACGATTGTGGCCGTGGCAATCAAGTTGCCATTGAAAGAGCTGACAATGCTCACCGTCATTTGGTAAATCTCGTTGCAAAGCGAATAAAGACGAAGGGTTCGATCCCGCGTTATAACTATTTAATTGATCTTGCAACCCGATTTGATGAGATTGATTATATTTTCGAAATGAAGTCATTAACTGAGGCAAACACAAAAAGCCAAATACGTTCGGGATTGAGCCAATTATATGAATATCGCTATCTCCAGAATCTTCCTGATGCCAAACTCGTTTTGGTGGTTGAGAATAAACCCTCCTCGAAATTTGGATGGATGCTGGAGTACCTTGAATCTGATCGCGATATTCTCACAATTTGGGATGGTGATAATAAATTGTTCGGCACCAAAAAGGCGCGAGGGGAAATGGCATTTCTTGGACTAGAGCCCGTTTAACACCTTCAAGGTCGCTGACGCGACGCGGTCGTTAATGATTACCATTTCCGTCGGTTGAAACGCCACGGCTACATTCATTTGGTCGCTACGCGATCGGGCAGCAATTGATACGTCCTTTTCCCCACACCCTCTCGCATCCTGAGTACGACTAGTCGGCCTCAGGATGCGAGAGGGGTGTGGGGAAATTTATTTTGGGCCACGTTGACCACGCTCTAAAGAGCGTGGCAATTTAAAGGTCACCCAAAGAGAGAACCACCCCGTCAGCTACAAAACAGCTGCCACCCCTCCTTCGTAAGGCGGGGAGCAAAATACTTAATTTATGCTTGACTTTTATGATCGTGTGTATTATCATTGCAACAATCCGTCTAAAATAATACACAGGGGAGATAATTTGACACATGACACTAGACAGAGAAT
>CAZJXY010000660.1:0-1923 GCA_964549925.1 uncultured Bdellovibrionales bacterium
ATGAGAACTCTTTTTGGGTAAGACCAGGGAAGTGAATTATTTTTTGTCCTTCCTGAAGTATCCCAGGCGCTAGTGAGACAAATGATGAGACCGTAAGGTTGCTCGTCTCGGGACCTACTTCAGGAGATCGGTTATCGAGGAGTTTGATTGACACAGGGATCCCGTTTACCACAGCAGTCTGATCTACTGGTACGGGTCCATAGTTATTATGAATCGTGTAGTGAAGCCTTGCTTGCACCGGTTGGGTTCCATCGGTATGACGGAGCTCACCTGATGGAATAGTTACTATGAAATTTCCAACATTCTGTTGCTTTCGGTGGCCAAAAATTGGGCTGAACTGAGACCAATAGTCATGCTCGACGAGGCCATCATCTGGACGTGGAGCGCTTGTAAAACAGAAATTGTCCCAATGTCCTAAGGAAAATATTGGACCACCTTTTGTCGTATTATAATCGAATGACGCCCACACCACCCAATAATCGCCGTGCGGCATGTTGATTGAACCGGGAGTAGTTTCAGTGATCAACTCACCATCTACATAGACCTGTACTACTCCAGTAGATCGGTTAAATCGAACTTCATAGGGCCTTCGTACGTTGGTAAATAATCCGTAGCCGCCGGGCCTACCATTTGTAATATCCTTGAATACTGTGTAGTTGGTGAAAGGAGCATTGCCATTAGATGAAACAGTATGAACCTTGATATGATCATCCTGATGCAGCGTAACAAAAAATCCAGGACCGAAAGCTGTTTTCTCTTCGTTAACATATCCTGGATTGTCTGGAATACCGCCCGGGCGATCTGGTCGCGCAGGAACAAGATAGATATAAGCTCCACCTCTGCCTAATGCGAACCTATCCATATCTACGAAAATAGATTGCGTTTCGTTTCCTGGAGAGAAACGCATAGGAGTACGCGCTCGCCAGAAAAGTTGTGTCCTATCCCAAACATCGCTAAGCGTTTGGTCATGAGTATGAAACTGAGCGTTGATAAACTGCCGACTTACATTCACGTCTGCGTACTGTTGCGCAAGGTTCCACTTCTTTAGATCAGGAAGTCCAGCAGGTAAGTTAAAATCGTCAAAGAATGCTTTGTTGGAGCACACTTGGTTCACTCGCGATCTATCACTTCGAACCACGAATGGGGGAGAGAAGGAAGATACTGAGCCATCTTTACCGATTGCCCGGATTTTTACTTCATAGTCAACGCCTTGATCGAGAGGTTGTACGTCGGCAGCAAGTTGTTGATTGCGAATGATAAACTGCGCGGGTTGTCCTACAGGCCCCCAGTGGAGTTCAAATCCACCAAGATTGTCAGGAAGGTTTTGGTATCCCCACGCATCTGCTCTGTAGTTTTCCCATCCGAAGAAAACATGGGCAGTGCGATCATCGTTTATGGCACGAATAAGATATGGTGCCGAGAGACTTAGTGCTGCCGATTTTACAAAAGAATCTTGTTTGTCACTCGATGCAGGTAACTGGCCGCAGTTTGCGTGTGGGACTGAATCGTCATATCGCTCAGCGACAGTTATCCGGCATTGGCGTCTGTCCTTTTTGTTTATTTGAGCAGAGACGATTGTAGTTTCATGCGCGGTATATGTGCCATCAGTGCCACGAGTGCATGCATAGAGAATACGAGAGCAGTTACGATCTCGCTTTCTTGAGTAGTATTTCTTTAATGTCTTCCGGCTTGACGCAACTTTTATGACCTCCCCTGAGTTAGTTACTCTACAAAATGAGGTGTTTATTGGTGAAGTCTCACCTAGTGCTGCCGTTGCGAGAGTAAGTCTAGAGGCAGCGAGGCCGATCAAAATGAAGAAGGAGAGTGACGAGATACTGTTGCGTAGATAAAATCGTATCGTGCGAAGTATCTGGGATTTGTGAATACAACATCGTATTCTCATAACAACTCGTACAGGTAAAA
>CAZJXY010000661.1:0-1908 GCA_964549925.1 uncultured Bdellovibrionales bacterium
TGCGTGGTCTCCTCAAATTTTAAAATGATCACAGATTCATCGATAAATCTTACGCTGCAGATCTCCCCGGCCTCTGAGCTTGAAGATGTAAAAGCGATCACCTATCATGGATTAAAAGTCAGAGAGAATGCTCTAGGATTCGAAGCGGAAATTACTTTCGATATATGATTGCGCTTGAAGCGATATTGGAGATTGCCCCATGTGTTTGGGAAATCCCCAAATCATATAGGAGCGACATGCGCGTTCCCGCGAGAATCTATTGCTCAAAAGAGATGTTACAGCAGCTCAGCAATGAACAGTCGCTTGAACAAGCGGTCAATGTTGCGACTCTAAAAGGGATCGAAGGGTTTTCGATTGCCATGCCGGATATTCACTGGGGCTACGGATTTCCGATTGGAGGAGTCGCAGCTATCCGCACGGATGATGGAGTGATATCTCCCGGGGGCGTGGGCTATGACATAAATTGCGGAGTAAGACTTCTACTTAGCCCCTATTCACATTCTGACATTGCGGGCAGGGTTGAGGATCTGGCCAATCAAATGCAGCGGGATATCCCGTCTGGAGTCGGTCGCGGCGGCGAGTTTGCCCTAGATAAGAAGGAACTTAGTAAGGTCTTAAACACCGGACTGAAATGGGCAGTTAAGCGTGGTTACGCTTGGGACGAAGATCCGATCTCGATCGAAGAATATGGGTGTTACCGCGGAGCCGAGGCCAGCGAAGTTTCCGAAAAGGCGATTGAGCGAGGACTCGATCAACTTGGGACAATTGGATCAGGGAATCACTTTGTGGAGATCCAAGAAGTGGTTGAAATCTTGGAGCCGAACCTCGCTGACGCCTTTGGGCTTTTCAAATCTCAGGCGTGTGTGATGATTCACACCGGCTCGCGCGGGCTGGGGCATCAAATCTGTACCGATTATGTGCGATTGATGAATTCTGTGATGCCGAAATATGGAATTAGCATCCCCGACCGAGAACTTGCGGCCGCGCCGTTTAAGTCCGAGGAGGGCCAACGCTACTTTAAAGCCATGGCCGCTGCTGCAAATTTCGCCTGGGTTAATCGTCAGTTGATCACTTACCAAACAAGAAACGCCTGGAAACGGGTGCTGCAAGAGAAGGATGCCGATCAGTTAGAGATTTTGTACGATGTCTCTCACAACATCGCTAAAGTAGAGCAACACAACGGGAGAGAGTATCTGGTGCATCGCAAGGGTGCGACTCGTGCTTTTGGACCGGGGACTACTGAATTAAGTGAGAAGTATAGGTATACCGGTCAGCCGGTATTGATCCCAGGATCAATGGGGACATTTTCGTACGTCTTATGCGGTACCGATAAGGCGATGAGCGACTCATTTGGCTCTACCTGTCACGGAGCTGGGAGGAGTATGTCCCGGATGAAGGCAAAAAAAACGGTGGAATATAACTCGCTACTAAAGCAGCTCAGTGATTACGGCGTTGTGGTTAGAGCCGGGAGCGCCTCGGGACTTCTTGAGGAAGCTCCTCAAGCTTATAAAGACATTGATGCCGTGATTGCCGTGGTTGCACAGAGCGGGATTAGCACAGTGGTCGCCAAATTGAAGCCATTAGCCGTTATAAAAGGGTAGTTTGGCAGCGAACTTTCTTTAGATCATCTGGTCTAACCACTTGATATGTCGGCCCAGATCTCTACCTTGCGTTATCGTCCCATGGCGTTACAGTCATTTGCTGTAATGAATCATAATGTCAAAAATGACGATCACGCGATCATCGAACGGGTGTTAGCTGGGGAATCCGATGCGTTTGCAAATTTGGTCACCCGTCATGAGCAGATGATTTACTCGATCGTTATGCGCCAAGTTAGGGATGAGGACGTTGGCCGCGAGCTGACACAAGAGACGTTCATACGAGCTTACAAAAGCTTGAGGCAATTTA
>CAZJXY010000662.1:0-1907 GCA_964549925.1 uncultured Bdellovibrionales bacterium
TAACTACATCATCCTTATCTCGGATGGAATTGCAAATCGCCCGGTCGATTTCCCAGGCGAAGGTGGTGCTAGCTGCGGAGCTTGCAACTGCTTGGCCGGAAGACTGGCTGGCGATAGCGCCGCCACTAACGCGGAAAACAGTGTTGCCGGAACTCAAATCTTCACGGTGCACTACTATGGGGAAAACGGCGGTTCTGCTTGTCAAAGTGGAAGCCCCTCAGGAGAACAGATCGGGATTGATTACCTAAGAGGTACTAATACCTTCGGTGGCAACCCTCAAGCCATGGGGATCGCCTCGAATCCTGGGATGTACTACGAAGGGAATGCCGATCTCTCCGGAGTGTTCCTGGATATCGCATCTGAAATAGGTTGCGATGACAACGATCCATGTACCGTGGATTCTTGTCACCCAAACAGCAATACATGTGAGTATCAGCCAAATAGCTCGGCGCAATGTGATTGCTTAGGCGTAGCTGGCGGAAACGCTACCTATGACCGAAACGGTACCTGTTGCGCCGCGGAAGATCTTGATGATTGTAACGTCTGCGGAGGACAAAATCGGGATCTAGACGAGTGTGGGGTTTGTTTTGGAGATAATTCCACATGCTCTGGCTGCCCAGGTGCGACTGATGACTGCGGAGTCTGTGAAGGCGGAAATGCCGACAAAGACGACTGCGGCGTCTGTTTCGGGAATAACTCTGCAAAAGATAGTTGCGGAGTGTGTTTTGGCAATAACTCAACTTGCGATAACATCTGTCAAGAGAGCGTAGTCACAGATACTCTGCTTTCACTTGACGGTCTTGGTCTTGAGTACAAAAAGTACGTGACCGGGATGGTGAAAAAGTACCGTAAGTTAAGTGCCAAATCTAAAGCGCTTACTGCCGAGCAAAGCGAAGCAGAGGAGCTTTACTTAAAGAACTGGGAATTTACTTGGAGTATTCCGGAAGTGATACAGAGTAACTGCTCACTCAGTGAACTCTGCGTTGCGGTAGATAACAGCGGCACGCTTACACAGTACGCGATCAATCATCAGAGATTTGGTGAGATAGCCGCAAAAATTATTGCGAAGTTTAAAAAGCTTCCAGGCACAACTTCGTTGGTAAATAAATACACCAAGCGCAATCAGAAACTTCAAGGCAAGGAAGATCCGCTGATTGCTCAGATTCCTCCGCTCGGACAGGAATGCGGAGCGCAATCGAACTAAGCTGATACGGGCTTTGTTTTAAACGAAATCAGCGAAAGGCGACCCGATGTGGTCGCCTTTTTGTTTGATCGCGCTATAAAATAAGCTTGCCTATGAGCTAGAATAGTATTACTATTCCCGTAAGTGTCCTTAGGCGCATACGCTATCGCCAATTGAACCTAGACAAACTCTTATGGAAAGCCCGAATCAACAACAAGGCCAAAAAAAGGAGATTGTCGCCATCCGTAATCTCCCGGCCAATCACTTAGATTTAGCCTTAGCAGCCCCTCAGCAACTCGAGAATTTACCGATTATGCGACTTGCCGCCGATGTCATAGAGACTATCGACCGCCTATTTACCATCCCTAACCACACAAAACTATTTGGAGGCTTTTCAAGTGACTCCGCTGAGGCGAGACAATCATGTTTTAGTAAGGTTACTGCACTTCACAACGCCCTTCTTGCCAATAAGAAATCACTCGATTTCTTGCTCAATCCCGATATTAAACACAGCGCAAACCAGGTAATCCTCGAATGCGGCTCAGTACTCGGAGTGCTCCGAGCGGGAGACTTTATCGGAGACTGGTCCATTGGTAGCGACGGCGCTGTCTCCAACAGCAACTCAGCGTTTCTAGGACGTCTAAAATCAGCTGCCACAATTCTAATCCATGATCTTGCGCTCTAAGCCAAACAATTCTCTTGGCTACCGATTAACATAGTATTA
>CAZJXY010000663.1:0-1904 GCA_964549925.1 uncultured Bdellovibrionales bacterium
AATTCCTTTGCTCTTTGCAGTATCGGGGTGAAGTTCTACCCACGCGTCCCAGGCTAGTTGACTAATAGGATCCGGCAATTCCTGGAGCCAAGGACGGTTCGCTGAACGGCCGTCAAAACTCTTAACCGAAGAGAATGGGTAAAACACTAAATCTGTGTGCTCCCCTTCCTTCTTGTCCTGAGAAGCAGATGCGAATTTTGCGGGAACTAGTTCGACATCAAAAGCCTTGTCGCTCACTTCGACTTTAGCCCGCTCCGAAGATTCGGTATCAAAATAGCCACCACGCTCAACCACTTCCAACCAGAAGCGATCGAAGTTTCCAACGTCCTTGCCGACTTTCAAAAGATCCTTCCAAACGGTCTTTACATACGCCTGTGTATCAGCCGCACCTCTCGCTACGGATGTATGGCCGGCTGCGTTTGCAGTTTGAATCAAAATATCGCCGAACGCCCTAGTATTGAACACGGGACGCATCACCGGTTGCATCAAATTATGAACACCTTTTAGAACGTGAAGATCTCCCCAAGCTTCAAGATTCGTATGAATCGGGAGAATGTAATGAGCCTTATTGGCGGTCTCATCGAGATGACTTGAAAACGCGACCACTGTTTCCGCCATATTCATGGCGTAATCAAGACCAAAACTTCCGGGAATTTCATATACAGGATTTGATCCATCCACAAAAAGGATCTTTATCTCCTGCTTATTTAGTCCATCAACTAATTCAGGAATTTTTGACAGATCAGGCGACGGTGCACGAAGTTTTGAGATGTTGACTGTTGTTCCAACATTCCCCAAAACCAAATTCAAAAACCCAACCGCCACTTGGAGCGCTACAGGACTCGCCGTGGCGGCTGAGGAGCCACCAGCGATGATCAATGAATTTTTTGCTTCATGCAGATATTGAGCAATCAGAAGAATCTTTTCCCTCGACACTCCGGTTTCAGCTACTGCTGAGTCTACTGTCAGATCTTTAACTAATCCGGCCAATTTTTCGCGCACTCGTGAACTAAGATCCGATCCCCTGCCCTTCTCCAGAAGCAGCTTCAGTATTACTAGAGCTAGGGAGACCTCCGTCCCGGGAGCCGCATTTAACCAAGTATCCGCACTCGCTCCGGTCAAGGATAACCTCGGTTCTACATGAAATACTCGACAGGGCTTTGAGCCTTTTCTTGATTTGGCCCAACCACGAGCGTACTCGACTGGGGAGCCCCAGGTTTCAACAAAGTCTGCACCAAAATTCAACAACACTTCGGCCTGATCGAAGTGGTAAGTTGGAACACCATCAACGCCGTATACTAGTTCAGCAGCTTTTGCCTCAGCCGCGTTTGAATTAGTGGCAAAGGGATATAGCTTGACTTTAGCGGCATCACACCAGCGCATCAAAAGATCACCTAGTGACGATGGGTCATTTCGTCCGATAAAAGCTTTTCCAGCTGTGGCCTTAAGTTTACCAGCGACAACTCCCAAAGCCTCATCCCAAGAACATGGCTCAAATCCCTTGCCTGAGGGCGATCGCTTTAGAGGCTCTCGAATTCTGTCAGGATCATACAGTGCTTGCAACGCAGAATGTCCACGTGCACAAAGTCCACCCCTATTAATCGGGTGATTTGGATTACCCTCTATCTTTACCGCACGCCCTTCTCTAGTTCGTACCTGAATTCCACAGCCAGCCGAGCACTCAGTGCAGCTCGAACTGTACCACACTGCTTCACCTGTTATCCCTTCGCCTAAAGGTTTTACGTACGGCAAAACCGTTTGCCCCACAGGGTCCGCACAACCGACGGTAGCGGCAGCCGAGCCCGCCCCAAGAATTTTTAGAAATTTTCTTCGCGAAACATTTCCATTGGCCTTACCAGTAGAAGTGCCCTCAGCGTTATCGCTACCATTCGTATCTAAATTTT
>CAZJXY010000664.1:0-1892 GCA_964549925.1 uncultured Bdellovibrionales bacterium
CGATAAATTAGTTATCGCAGCAGGGATGATTAACCATTACTTCGGACACGAAAAGTGGGAGCCTAATGCACCGGGACTAAAGAGTATTGAAGACGCGATTGAAATCCGTAGACGATTACTTAAGGCGCTAGAAACCGCTGAAAAGATCAAAGACTCAAACCAAAGAAAAAAGTATCTGACATTTAGCGTAATCGGAGGAGGACCTACCGGTGTTGAGCTAGCCGGCACATTGGCCGAGCTCTCTAGAAGAACCTTGCGTCGAGAGTTTCGCAGTTTTAATCCTAGCGATATCGAAATTCTACTGATTGAGGCAGGAGAGCGAATTCTTCCGGCCTTTTCCTCGAAGAGTTCAGACTATACGAGAAAAACCCTTACTAAACTTGGAGTCACGGTTCTTGAAAAAACGCGGGTAAGATCGATCTCTGATTCAGCCTTAGAGTTAACTGCCGGAGATCACACTCGCACACTTAGTTCTGCCACAATTATCTGGGCGGCAGGAGTACGAGGATCTCCCTTATCTGAAATTATCGCGCGAGAAGCCAGTCTTGAACTTGATCGGAGCGGCAGGGTGCCAGTTAGCCCTGATCTATCATTGCCGGACCATCAAAATGTTTTTGTGCTTGGTGATATGGCATCCTTACGGGACAAAAGGGGGAGGGAGCTTCCATGTGTTGCGCCAGTTGCCATTCAGCAGGGACGTTATGCTGCTTCAGTAATACTTGCTAGAGCTAACGGACGATCGGTCTCTCCCTTCAAGTATCTGGACAAGGGAAGCATGGCGGTGATTGGTAAGGGAAGGGCAGTGGCAGAGAGTGGTCGAATTCGGTTGGCTGGGCTTCCGGCCTGGATCGCTTGGGCCGTTATTCATATCTATTTTTTAATTGAGTTCGAGAATAAAGTAGTGGTTTTCTTTCATTGGGCTTGGAACTACATAACTAATAAGCGCGGTTCAATGCTGGTAACGGGTTCTTAAGTTGATCTGTTTTCGGTGTATCATCCAAGTATTAAAACAGTTCTCGGAAAAATGAAGGATTGATAGTCCTATGCCATGAATAATTTCCAATAAATCCTCGTCAGATTTTACAGCGATTTAAACTTGGGGATTCACTTATGAGAAGAAGCGTTCCACTTATTGGTGGTCTAATTTTACTGGCTTTACCCCTAGCGGCGTTTGCTGATCACCGTGAGGGCGAGGATTGCAGGGATGAATATCATAGCCGCTATAATCAATCGTATCAGAGCTCCTATCGCCCTCAGTTTAGCCCGCCGCTTTTGCGCCTACCGGGAAATATCTCGTATCAGGATTACGGAAGGTATCCATTTCGACCGACGTACCAATACGATCCTTATCAGGACTCGATTCGACGCGGGATAGCTACCGGTCAATTAAGCGAGCGCGAAGCGAGAGAATTGCTTAAGGATAACCGAGATCTCCGTTTAGAAGAGGCTCGTTACTGGTCCGATGGGCGCCTATCCCGAGACGAACAGAGGGATCTCTGGAAAGATAGGCGTGAGTTCGAAAAGGATCTAAATCATGAGCTAAAGGACAAAGAGCGAAGAGATTCGCGCTGGTGGTGGTGGTAACAACTACCGCTCCGGAGGCGAGGTTGCCATTTGCTTATAATAGTGCCATACTGCTCAATAGATTTGGGTCTAGAGCTGTATCTCTCCTTTTTTGATTAAGAGGGTTCGTTCACCGTAACGACGCATCTGGCGGAAACTTCTCCGGTCCCCTTTAGCCCTCGATGCATTTTCACATCGAGCAAGAAATAAATAAGGAATTTATGAGCTTTGATTCATTCAAACTGCCCGCTGCGCTGTTATCTATCTTAAAGTCGCAGGGATTTACTACTCCAACTCCAATTCAAACCGAAGCAATTCCGGTTGTTATG
>CAZJXY010000665.1:0-1885 GCA_964549925.1 uncultured Bdellovibrionales bacterium
CAATCAGTTTGTGCTTCCAGATGGCGCTTCACCTCTAAACCCAAAAGTTCAAATTTCGCGCTCGCTATGATATGTGGATAATCAGATTTAATCCTTGGAAAATCGTGCTCCAGAAGGCGGCAGAAGCTCTCAGCAAAGGCAAAAGTTTTGTAGGATTTCCAGGGCTGCTTTCGATTTAGCTCTTTAACTAATGGGAAAAGAGATTTTTTAAAGGGGAAGATCTTGTCCCAGTCGCGGTATAGCAGCGCGAGAGTAAGCTTGAAATGATTCTCCAGAATCCCACGTTCTCCGCTAAAAATACTAGTGGTGTATGTTTTAAAGCGCTGCGGAGGAATCTGTGCCAAATCCTCGATCTCCAGCTCCGAGAGCCGCGGGAAAAGAGCCTTAAATGAATACTTCCTCTGCTCAAAATCTTCCGGTATCTGGTCGAGATTTAAGATCAGCTCTCTAACTGCTGAAAGAAATGGGGCTAGTGCCATACTTCGAGACCTTTCCTAAGCCGCTTTTTGAGTTAAAATTTCAGAGATCGTCAGATTCGCCTGATCAGCTTCAGCAATTAATCGTTCGATCGAAGGTAAATTCTTATCCCACTCGACGAGCACAGATGTCTTTCCGATTTTTGCGATGGTAAATTTGAATAAATCCCAGACTTCTTTCGGAACGGGGGCATCGTGGCTGTCAATTACGTTTCCCTTCGGAGTGATTTCCCATCCGGCAAGGTGCATCTGTCCAACCCGGTGTAGTGGAAGATTAGAGACAAAATCGTAAGGATCAAAGTTGTGGAAAGTAGAGTTTAGATAAACGTTGGTCAAATCAAGTAGCAGACCGCAGTTTGCCTTTTCCGTAACTTGATTAATAAATTCAATCTCATTCATTTCGCGATTGGAAAGCGTCACATAGCGAGTTACATTTTCAACCAAGAACGGGCGTTCCAAGGTATCTTGAATGACTCGAAGTCTTGAAACGCAGTTCTCGACAGCCTCCTTGGTAAATGGAAGAGGAATAAGGTCGTTTAGATTGGTGTGGTCGACCATGGTAAAGCACAGATGATCTGATGCCCAAGGGGAGTCAATTTGGTCTAGAAATAGTTTTAGTTTTTTCAAGTATTCTAAATCCAGGGGATCTGTTGATCCGACGGACATGCAAACGCCGTGAGCGATCACCGGATAGTTCTTACGGATCTCCATTAGGCATTCGCGCGCATAACCTCCATACTCCATGAAGTCTTCTGAGATTATCTCGAACCAATTTACTTTTGGTTTTTTACTAAGAATGTCTTCAAAGTGTTCATGCCGAAGTCCGACTCCACCGCCAAGTGCTTCTAATCCAAAATTCATCACACTACTCCGGAAGGGGATAGCTGCCAAAAACAAGCGGGCCCTTTTAGACCCGCTTGTTTAATATCAATATTTCGTTTGACTTACCAGAAAGTCGGTAAGTCTTTTAAATTGTGAGGCTATTCGCCTTCTGCCTCTTCACCGCTGCAGCCATGTTCGCCACTACAGCCTTCGTCACCCTTCTTATCCTTCTCAGCACCACTGCACTTCTTCTCCCCACTACATTTTTTCTCACCACTGCAAGATTTTTCACCACCCTCGGCTCGAATCTTTGACTGGTGTCCTAGGTCAGAAGCATGAGCTGCAACTGGAACAGCGGCTAAAGCTGCACCACAGATCGCACCAACAGTTAAAGTTGTAAGTGTAGAAAAGAGCTTATTCGAATCTCTCATATTTATTCTTTCTGCGTTTCTAAATATTTAAATTATTCTACTTCCCAGATCGAACTTCAGAATCTGAAAGAGTAGCGAGTGAGTGCATCAAATCAAACCTTGTGGAACCAGTCGTTCTACCCAGTCGAATTAATACAGCTCCCTCATTCAGACGGT
>CAZJXY010000666.1:0-1881 GCA_964549925.1 uncultured Bdellovibrionales bacterium
TTATTTTCTATACCTTTTTTTTTTTTTTTTCACCTGTGATTGGGATAGCACTAGTTGTTTTTAGCTTTAGCATTTCAGGAACGCGTCAGTAGATACATTGTACAAATGGTATCTAGTTCTCGCAAGAATCTCGGAGCCTGTTTTTGACTGTGTTCAAACGCGTGTATGTATCCTCAATCTCGGAGTTGCCAAATAAAAGTTTACGTTCCCGTTTTATGGGTTACATTGATGATCGAATATAAGTTTTAGAAGTTTGGTTAAATAAGAAGGGTAACTTGCTTTTCCCAAAGTTGTTATCTCAGTTAACCCAGCTTTCGAGCTGGAATCTTGGATTGACGTTCCCCGGAAGAACAGCTTCAGCGGTTGGTTTGGATCATTTTTGGAGAATGTATACCTAACAGACAAGTCAGGCTTTGATCTGTTTTTGGGGTGACTTGGGTATCGGAACCGAGTATTGGGAATACGAAGCGATATTATAATTTATATTTGATTTGTCTACTTTGCGATGAAATTGGTTCTAACATATGCTTGATAATGATTACGACTTGAAAGTTTCCGAAATCCAGCAGCTAATCGGGGCGGACTCTTTCATAGAGTTATTTACAACGCTCGGTTATGCCACCGACAAATATGTACAGCAAACCCCCGCCGCGCTCGGTTTCACAGAAAGCCTCGCTCGTGAGGTGATTCGGATCGATCGAATTGCTGAACAAGATGATGGAGAGCTTCAAGTTTACCTGGTTGAGTTAAAACGCGTAACCGTAGCACTCATACAGGCGCTTGCCCGCGCATTTAGGGGTCGCCATGGACAATTTTTATTGGTCTTGAGCACCAACGATTACGAGCACTTGGATTTCGTACTTCTAGAGCAGTTGCCTCCTATAGAAATCAGCAGGGTTGGAATGAAAGAGCAACAAACGGTTCTGCGCCCACGCATCTTATCCGTCGATCGTCGTAACCCGGACCGGGTTAGCCTGCGTGTTTTGCGTCGTTTTTCTTACACTGAAGTTGACGCCAACTACCAGTGGGATAAGCTGCGCTCAGCTTATGGAGTGGCTGAATGGTCTGAACCGCTATTCAACAACCGGGCTTTATTTTCTGATTACTATCTTAATGAACGCTTACCGATGCGCGGGGAGTGGAAGGAAGACCCGCGGCTGGTATATCGAGCACTCAATGAATTGCTGATGGATGCTCGTCAAAAGTTCGCCCACCAGCCCGAAAGTAAATTGAGGACAACCTTATTCGAGCCTGTATTTACGATCTTAGGATGGCAGGCTAAAGCTAACAAAGCATCCGACGAGAGCCATGTCAAAGCCGATTATGATCTAATCACACCTTCGAGAGCCAAGGTGCCTTGTTTAACTTATGTCTGGGATCGCACACTGGATGGACCAGATGGGAAAAACATCGATAACGAGACACCTTCCGAGAATCCGGCGCAAACAGTGGTGAGTGTTTTGGAGGCAATGGATGGCGAGACAGTCGGGTGGGCGATAGTGACCAATGGCAAGGTCTGGCGGCTGTATTCAGCGCAGGCGCACTCGCGGGCTACAAATTATTATGAGATTGACCTCGAAGAGACCCTGGCTAGCCCAGATGTAAACGAAGCCTTTCGTTTCTTCTGGCTCTTATTTCGCGCCCAGGCTTTTGACGCAAAACCAGCTTTTGTTGATTCGTTACTGCTTGAATCGGCTTCCTTTGCTAAAGCGCTTGGTGAGCGCCTGAAAGAGAAGGTTTTCGAAAATGTTTTCCCACTCCTGGCTGAAGGGTTCATCAAAAATTGGGGGAAGCCCACAGTGGAGCTCAGCGAAGATGACTTGCGCGAGACATTCCATGCCACGCTGACATTTCTTTACCGGCTGCTGTTCCTATTATATG
>CAZJXY010000667.1:0-1869 GCA_964549925.1 uncultured Bdellovibrionales bacterium
CGGTTAGTGGCACCATATTTACTGAAAGAGCGAAGGCGAAAATCAGCTGCGCGGAGGAACAGCGATGACGAGATTGTATCTCTTGAAAGCGTGGGTGCTGAGTAACCTTTGGATTTGCCGTGAGCAAAGAGAAGCCTTGGTAATAGATATTATTCACTGAGCAAAACTCGCGTACTTCCCGATCCCATCCCAAACTGGCATAGCAACGGTTTTGTACGAAGGCAGGTTTAACTTGAGAGCGCTCAAACAGTAGGTGCAACTGTTCAAGCGTTACATTACTCACTCCCAGAAGCTTAACCTTATTGCTACTCCAAAGTTCCTCCATCGCAAGCCATGCAGCCCAGTCCTGATCAGCCAAACCTACTCGTTGAGACGGCCCGTGCAAAACGAGCGAATCAATATACGTAGTTTGTAGATGTTCAAGTGAGCTAGCAAAGGACTGCATGACCTGTGTATGCACATCCGCATTCGCATCGTATGGAAGTCTTTGATCTTGTCCGTCAAGATGGGTAAACTTGGTTTGTAGGAAAAGATCACTACGAGTTACAATCCCTTCGTCGTAGGCTTCTTTAAGTGCCGCTCCGACTCCGGCCTCAAAGTAGTGCTTTCGCTGATTGGCAGTATCGATCCCTCTAAAACCGACCGTTAAGGCATCTGTTACACAGCGCTGAGTATCTTGCTCCTTCCAAGCAGTGCCGTAGAGGAAAGTTGGAACTGATACGTTTTTGATAAGTATGTTTCGCTCAACTGCCATATTAATCCAAGAAATAAGGAACGGAGCCCAGTATTAACGCAACTTTTCCAGAACAAGACCAGACAAGGCTTACCATTTAGAGCAAGGGAATTCATTGAAATAATCGGGCTCCGTCCCCTTAAGTTCAAGCCGCAATTTTTTCCACATTGAGTTTAATTCGAGGAACGACCTGCGGTGCAACTAACTCAAGCTTCGAATAAAGATCAGACAACTGTTTGTCCGTTCCAGAGAGGCTTTTAACAATATAAAGCCGGATATCCTTCTCCGTGCTCCAACTCATTCCAGTTTGCTGATCTCCACTTTTCTCCCATTTTAAAACTGCCGGATGAGTCACACCTAGTCTCTTTGCAAACTGCTGAAGTGTCATCTTTGTTTGGTGTCTGATAAACTTAACTTGATTACCGCTAAGTCTACCTTGAAGAGACGACAATGCTTTTAACACTTCGATAGCTAAATGATTATAGTTTAGATTAGGAGTCCAAGCTCCGCGCAGCTTAACCATGGGCACGGCTCGCAATATAATTGGAAATCCAAATCCATAATCAATGTACTGAGAAAAAGTTTTTAGCGTCATAAAATTGCGAAATCCTTAGGCGCCGATATCAATTGCTGTGATAATTAACATTCCGTCTGTATCGAAAGAGACCACAATTCGTAAGTCTCGCTTATCGACTGTGTTCCCTCGGATGGAGTAATTCCAAGCCTTGTACTGTTCATCGAAATAATCCTTTCTCCTTTCATGCCATCCATTTAAAAGTACATACTCCACTTCAGGACGGGTAATTAAGCGTTCGCTATAGCGCCGACCTGAATGATAGGTGTCGCGATACGTTCCCTTAATCACAGCCTTCTGAATCTGAAGGAGTAGATTACTAAGTTTAGGTGCTCTATTACTCATTGTAATTTAGTTACATAGGTATGTAAAACAATTTCTACTAACTCTAACTACCTTGAATAATAGATAAAAATAATATCCTTTTTAATTATATATAGAAAGAACATAGAAAACAAGATTCGGCCCAACGAGTATAGCCCGGCCTAGGAGTAAAATAGGCCGCCCGCCGGGCACTCTAGATTGTATTTAACCGCCGACTGTTTTCGTATTTTATTGGGAA
>CAZJXY010000668.1:0-1869 GCA_964549925.1 uncultured Bdellovibrionales bacterium
AGACTCGATACAATCTTAATTACAGACTCCTCAGCGAAAGCTTGAATGCTGAGGAATAAGAAGACTACAAGTGCGCTAAGTCCGATCTTTTGCTTCATACAAGTATGGTCACCTAGGATATGTACCTGTGAGAGGCGGGGAAGGGGATACTACAGCAGCGAATGCCCTAATCGCCCACGCTAATCTCACCAAAGTTAAAAACTAACGGAGCTGAAAGGTTATGTAACTGCCTTAATACTGTCAACCTTGCTCAAGGCCGCATCCTTTTAAAGCCAAATCGCTCTCAGGTTCAATTAATGCCTTTATTGAGGCTGTCTCAGGATTCCGAACGAATAGGGGACTGTTCGCTTTGCCCTTGCACATAACGTCAATCGATGTCCGAGTTTCCGAGACTGATTTCTCCTCACTACTTTTAGGAGTGCGCTATAGCACCCACACACAGATCTGGTAGCATATTCACTGCCAAAACTTCCATTTGAGAGGGACTTAATCTCTATAGTGCTGTTCAAAAGATAGATTCGACAGATACTAGCAAAACCGAAAATGCAGGGCTTCTCTTTGCTAAGACCTTAAAATTTCCGCATCAAGATAGTCATACCTCAACTTTCTTGACCGGAGGATCGCATTACAATTATTGGTCAGAATTAGCCGGCACAATTTGGCCGGAAACTAGGTGTCCTCGGAATGGACTTCGATTGGAGGCTTTCATGGCCTCACTAGAGCCTTGACTGGGGGTGGTGGGTGTCCCACATTTGAACCGCTGGGGCATCCGGAGGGGGAGGAATTTTGTGGGTGTCCCCAATTCGAATTGTCGACGGCGGGGATTTTGTGGGTGTCCCCAATTCGAATTGCCCTGTCTAACTATTTCAAAAAACGAGGTTTTTTAGGAGGTGCGAACTCTCACAAAGGGTTTCGTTGAAGCAAAACCCGTACAAGTCGCGATAGGTGTTTAGGAGAAGCATAGCTTGACGAACGCCATCGGAAAGAACGTGGGCGGAGTGTGTTGTGAGAACAATCGCCATTTATAAACTATGGGCGGTGCTATGAATAATGATTCAAAAAAAATTGGCTCTCTGGGAGCGAAAATTCTTGAAAAACTTTCCTTAGGTGGGCCACAGGATGCGTACCAACTGGCAGAAACTCACCAGGATCCAGCAGAAGTTTATCAATCACTCAACGATCTGATCGAAAAGGAGCTCGTTCAGGAGCGAACCGACTGTTTTCGCACAGATCTCAACGACCCATTGACTAGAATTTTCGGGCTCCCCAGAAATATTCAGAGAAACTAACTTTAGTTAAATTAACGGCTGGATGTAGTCATTCTGGAGGAGAGCCGAACGACCTCAATTCCGGACATATACGTTATCGCTTTAAGCGAAAGCTCCACCTCATCAAAGATTTTAAAATTTCCCCAATCGCAGACCATTGCGGACAAAGCCTAATCACCAACTACCAGCCCGGTCATCTCCACAACCTCCAGATCACTACCCTGAACTTCTGCTAACTGCCTAAGCTCGTCGTCATCCCACCTAGAATCAGGAGCGCCGGAGATGTACCAATCGCTCCCGTTATCGGCCAAGATCATTCCGTATTTCTTCAAAGCCCGTAGGATTACCTGAACATTACTTGAGAACGGTGTGATATCGAAACTGGATTTTAACCGCACCCGCATACCCATTGGTGGAAGATTGGGATCAGTATTACTGCTGGCATAATGTCGTGCTGGGCTGAGATAAGCCTTTCGAGTCGGATAACAAGTGAAACGGAGCGCGTGATTGATCTCGCCGCGATCAACTACTTCGTCATGTCGAACTAAACCTGGGAAGATTGGTAATCCCGCAGCGTCAGCTGAAGTCCAGCCGGCGGGTC
>CAZJXY010000669.1:0-1868 GCA_964549925.1 uncultured Bdellovibrionales bacterium
CTAATCCCTCTTACCTAGAAGGCATTTTCGCGGCCATTATTTATGAGGCTTATCGACTACTCTCGGCGAGTTGACTAACAGACCTAGGGTATTATCATCAATAGGTTGAGTTGAGTGGAGATAGGTGTGGGAGAGATAAATAAAGAGCCGATACTGAAGGAGTTGACTGCCGTTCGGGAGACCCTGGAACGAGTTGCGCAGTCCTTAGCTGGCGTTCCGGAACTTGACGGTCAAAGAGCTCTTGGCGGATTGGTTTCTGCAAATGAAACGCTTGTCGCTGTGTTGCGCCAAATTGTTGAGGATTCAGACTCCAGTTTCGGGGGTTGCCGATCAGATCATAGTGAATGTACACCAAAGCCTGAATTGCTTAAATTGCTTCAGCAGCCACTTGACTATACAGATTTTGTAATTCGGGCGCGCCGCGCCTTGGAAGAAATCCCTGTATTTGTTGTTAGAGATAACTTGCCAGTTGAACTGAGGCACGGCGTTAGGACCTTTGGTGAGCTCGCTCAATTAAATCTGGAGGACTTTACATCGAGGTGGAATTTTGGAGAAAGGTCGCTCCAACATATCATTATTAAATTGGGCAAGTCTGGTTTAGCGCTGGCAACGCCGGTCTCTGAATCCGAGTGTCAGCGCATGGGAATCGCGAAAATCAAAAGTGAGCATACCTTTTCGGACCGTTATGGGGAGGTTAAACCATATCTTCATGGTGAATATGCAATTGGTCGCGGTGCAAAGGAGATAATTAATTTACCGGTTGCTGAGATACCAAGCCTTAGCTCTTGGGAGGTTAATCAATTAACCACGTTAAGAGTACGACAGCTCGACGGAACGAAACGGGGCCTCGCTACGGTCGGTGACTTGATTCAAATTACTCATCCGCAAGCGTCTTTGCAGATTCCACTCGCGGCTGTAAACTTCCTTCTAAAACACGGGCTTTGTCTTAAGATGCAACTTTCAGATACTCAGCTTGATCAGTTAGGTACAGTTCGAGTCGAGCAAGTCGACTGAAATTAGGGACGGAGCCTTATTATTTTATTTTTTCCTCGCTTTGGGTGGACGTCCTGGCCGCCCATGCCTGTGAGACTTCCCAGTGATCTTCTCCAGCAACTCAATGAATTCACTTCCCCCAAATGGCAATCCCTGCTTAGTCTTGTTCCGGAGAAGCTTAATTTCCCCCGGAGTTATGCCAGATGAAAGCCACTCCGACCAATTATCAGTATATGTGGCCAAGAGATCTAACCAGTGCTGTTGGGTCGTCAGAACAGGGTCCGCCGTGCCAGACACTCGTGCCCTAGCACCCGACCATGGATACAGTTCAGCCTTTTCAACTATTCCAGCCCTCACTGGATTGAGCTCAACATAACGAAGCGCGGTTCTTAAATGTCTTTCATCCAAAGCGCAGGAAAAGAATCTGCTCTCCCACAGATGGCCTGTCCAACCATGCTGTCGATTGACTTGTCTTGCGTAGCGGGAGTGAACCGGTCGAAGTACTTTGTAAAGTCCACTTTCATCCGAAGCAACGAGAATATGGTGTACATGATTAGTCATGAGGCAATAATCCAGTACTTCTACCCCATGTTTCAACGTATACTCTGCCAGTAGATTTAGATAAAATATCCTGTCGTTGCTATTGAAAAATACATCGCCACGACGACTCCCTCTCTGAGTCACATGATAAGGCACTCCTGGAACTACGATACGCGCATTTCGTGGCACATCTAGTATTCGAGGATTTTCGCCAAGAGTTGCGTAAAAACTTAAAAACTGGGCTCCGTCCCCGATTTCGCCGTCCCCGATTTCGATTCGGCGACTCCCTCTCTGAGTCACATGATAAGGCACTCCTGGAACTACGATACGCGCAT
>CAZJXY010000670.1:0-1866 GCA_964549925.1 uncultured Bdellovibrionales bacterium
ATACTTCAATTTTCACCGACCCGCGCTGCTCTCCAACTGGCTACCCGTTTAAGGTGGTAAACTTGCCTGGAACTCTTTCTGAGCCGGAACACTATGCTAAAAGGGAACGCAAGTGCGACCTGGGATATCTTCGGTCCGCTTACCTTAAAGAAGATGGAAGTGTCGGTTTTCGCTGTCCAGGAGAGCCGGTCGACCAGTACCTATCCAAAGGCGGAGAGCTTGAAAATACTCCGGGTCGAAAATGTTTATGTAACGCGCTTTTTGCAAATATCGGTATGGGGCAGCTTTGTAGTGATGGATCACTTGAGCTGCCATTACTTACAAGCGGTGATCAGTTGTTGGAGTTGGGCCAATTTCTAGAGGGCCGTCAAAATTACGCGGCGCAAGAAGTGATCAATTATTTACTTTGTTGATCATCAGGCTCAACTATTACTTCTAAATAATACGGCACTTTGGTTGGAGGTGTTCAAGATAGATTAATTTGAGTAGCGAAATACAAGGAGTATAGTTGCACTTGGTGAATGATGCTGAATAACGTTTCTGTATCAGGCAAACCAAGGGAGGCATTATGAAGCGCTTTAGAATAATCAACAGTCTTTCAGCTTTGGTATTTTTATTCGCCCCATTAATGAGCGGAAGAGCCGAGGATTTCACAATGCTCGGCGGTGAACTTAGCTCCGATAATCAAGGCCGGTTTGCCTTGCAGCTTCCTGCGCCGAATGTAGTGGACCCCGAGAGAAGACTATTGATGATCAAAGGGTTTACTGATTTTCATATGGCTTTTTCTGCCGAACAAGGACTTGGACCGAAATTTGTAAATAATTCGTGTCGCGGGTGTCATGTGGAAAACGGTCGGGGTCCTGCAAATTTCAAAGGCAATCTGATCGAGTTTAGCTCGTTAGTCTTAAAACTTAGCCTTCCGGGCAAACAGGCAGATGGCTCGCCACGACCACTACCAAAAAGTGGTGGGATCTTAAAAGGTCACTCAGTCGGTCGTCGAAACATCAATAACCTTTCATTTAAATGGCGCTTGCGTACTTATCTCAATCCCGATGGAACAAGTTTTACCTTAAGAAAGCCGAGCGTTGGGTTCTCACTCAAGGATAAAGTCGATCT
This sequence comes from uncultured Bdellovibrionales bacterium, assembly GCA_964549925.1. Classification (GTDB taxonomy): domain Bacteria; phylum Bdellovibrionota_C; class UBA2361; order UBA2361; family J135; genus CAZJXY01. The sequence continues at coordinate 1,117 of CAZJXY010000670.1, forward strand.
AAAAAAGATCCATAAGTCGCTGCGTATGAGTCCGCCAATTATCGGAGTGGGATTGATTGAGGCTATCTCTGAGGGCACAATTTTAAGTCTTAGTGACCCAGATGACCTAAATGGCGATGGGATTTCCGGTCGGCCAAACTACGTCTGGAATAAGCGTGAACAGAAAGTATCGATCGGTCGTTTCGGGTATAAGGCTGCTAACCCTACGGTGGAGGCTCAAACTCTTGGTGCTTTAGCAAATGAGATGGGAATTACCAGTGATCTTTTTGGCGATGGGTCTGGCAATTCGCCTGAATTTAGCAGTGAGGCGCTAAACCGAATATTGTTCTACCAAAAACTTGCCGGCGTGCCGAAAGCTAGAAATCAATCCGACCCTTCGGTACAGGCGGGGTTTCAGATATTTAAAGAGATAGGTTGCGACGGTTGCCATACTCCAACGCTTGTGACTGGTGCGAGCGCAGATCCGGAGCTTGCCTACCAAACCATTCATCCGTTCTCTGATTTTTTATTACACGACATGGGAAGTGGTCTTGCTGACAGGCGTCCTGAGTTTGAGGCAAATGGGAAAGAATGGCGCACAACACCACTTTGGGGGAGCGGTGATTTTGCGCATGAGCCCGATTTCGCCGAGCCAATCTACTTACATGATGGGAGAGCAAAGACCCCGGAAGAAGCAATTCTTTGGCATGGCGGGGAAGGCGATGCCGCGAGGAAAGGATATAAAGCTCTATCGCCCGAAGATAAGAGTTT
>CAZJXY010000671.1:0-1806 GCA_964549925.1 uncultured Bdellovibrionales bacterium
TTGACGAAGAAGACGAAAGCTGTTCCTGCATTGATCTTAGCCCTTGGAGCTACTGCTATCTACATTGCAGGGTCGTTTGGTAGCCCAGTCATCTCGATCCGAAACGACGGACTCTCGGTAGCCCGCGCTGTTGAGATTTCTGGACAGGGCTTTGCGCTTAAACTCGGTGATATCCCACCCGGGTCATCCATTTCAATTCTATCACCGATTCGTGGCGAGAGTGGTTTGCGAATTAGATATGTTTTAGATAGCGCGGACAGTAAATCGGTTGAACGTGACGATCTTGCTTACTTAGAGGCGTCCAACGGCTACTGTGCGGATATCCGATTAGATCAGGAAAATGTGGCAACGAGCATTAGTGGTCCATTTTGTTTTCGATGGAAGAGGATCGTATAACCAATTTTCAGTACCGCAGGCGCAAGCGGTCAGTGCTTAAATTTGAAGACCGTGGCGCCGCGGTCTGAAAGACGTTATGCAGATGAATAAAAAGGCGATGCGCGATTGGATAAAATTGATCGTAGTGGTTGGGCTTAGTTCGTCGGCGGCCTTAGCTGCCGCTGAAGAATCGGTACCACTATGTAAAGATTTTGATGGGTCTACCGAGTCGATCTACAATTGCGTCGGCAAAGAGGTAACTTTCGTTGCTGATCATTCTACTCATTACGAACAGCATCCCGTAGGCGGTCCAGATTCCTTTGAGTGCAAAGGAGAAGTTGTAAAAAATAAGAGTGGTTTTCTGGATTGTAAAGGTGAATGGGTGTCTCGTTATGGCTATGAAACTGCGGTGACAATACGTGGGGCTGCGGATGCAGATTCAATGGGCGACCTAATCCTAAAATCTGATAAGCTGATTGAATGCCGCCGTTCTATTAATGTTACAGGCGTCGTGAACATCCATAGTCTAGGAGGATCTCCAGGAACCAAGGGGGAATACAGTCGAGCCAGGATTTATGTTAAGGATTATAAATGTAAAGACTAAAGGATGTATAACAATTTGCGGAATGCGGACGCGAGGAAATTAATGAGATATTTGAAATAGTCTGCCTCGCCGATTCGCGAAACATTATACGCCAAACTTAAATGGGAACGGATTTTAGTACTAGGCTTCTCTTCGAGAATTCAAAGACAACCATCGACCAAGCGTTGGAGAGGCTCTCTAGTTACTTAACTTCTGAGAGCAGAGCCGAATTACTGGCGGAGCTACCATGGAAAGCAGAACGCCAGAACACATGCTACCGCTTTGGAGCGTTGCATCTTGATCCGGAATTTTTATTTCCGGCAGATGACTCACTCACTAAGTTCTGCAGAGAGAAAGTCGATGAAGGCCGAGTCTGCTGGTGCCTTGATAAGCAGGTAATGCTGCCTTTTAATTTTGTTTATATCCGCTCTGGCGAAAAATTCACCGAAGTTACCTTCAACATAGTCAGGTGGGCTCGGCATCTCCTGCTTGATAGATCAAACAGCATAATTCCTACCTGGATTCAAATTGCAAAGGATACGAGATCGACCGCTGCTTACCTCGATTTCGAAGATGATCTTCTTCATCTTATATACCCAATCAGTCATGACATCGCGGGATTCGATGAGACGGTGCCTGGATTTCACCCGACTAGCAACTACGATGTTGTATTTCAAGATTTTTTGAAGCGAGCAGCTATAGAAGTCGCAACGGGGCGGCTTGGCGTATAACGAGACTTACCAACTCAGTCACTCCCGCTGGAGTAAGGTGGGGACTCGGAGTGTAGTACTGGTCGTGACGAGTTGTAAGTAAGCATTATACCGCATGAATGCACCCGAAGCATTTAC
>CAZJXY010000672.1:0-1791 GCA_964549925.1 uncultured Bdellovibrionales bacterium
CTGAGAATAGTTTTCCAGTCCGCCGTGAAAGCGCTTCAATAGCAAAGCCATGTATCCGGACCCCGGTCCAATTTCTAGAATGCTGCGAAAGTTCGGCAGTAAGGCGCTAATTTTTCTATAAATTCCAAGGCTACTAGTCAGCGCATTAATTGGCGCTACTGTGGGTTGATGAGGAAAGTTGATCTGCTGAAACAGAATAGCATCGTGACAAACCTGAACAAACGCCTCCAGATCAGCCGCATCGAAACCACCAAGCTCGCGCATGAAAAGATCGAACCTGTGCTCCTGCATCCCGTCAATAAACAGTCTAATCTGATTGAGCATCGTAAGCGGTGTTTCGCCTTCCATGAAGTGCCGCGCACCAATTCGCCAACTCGCCGAGTTGGAGCGAGCAAGCTCCTCGTACATTCGATAAGTGATGAAATCGAGCACTAGATCCTCCTAAGTTTTTTGAAATAGACCCAGCCTGTGAAGGCTTAAATATCCTGAAGTTTTAGATGAATTGAGAGCTGAATTGGACCTAAAAAGAATGCAAGTTAACTCATTGTAATCATGGCGCTTTTCCTTGCTGATAGGCGCTCGTAGAACCTAATTAAGCGCGGCACGTGGCGCTCGATACTATAGATCTCTTGGGCTCGCTTGATATTCTCAGGTAGAGCGGGGTCCCTCACGAAGTTGCTGAGAATCTCCCGAGCATTTTCGAAAAATTGGAAATTCGACGCTATCCCAACATTTGCTCGATTAAGCAGGTGATAAATCGAGCGCGAAGCGGTTGGTGATATTACCGGCAGGCCGGCTTCGAGATAATCCATAACCCGAGCTGCTAAGCAGAGCTCATGTGCCGCTTTGGTGTAAGATTTTGGTATTTGGTGTTGAATTTGAAACCATGCTCCGCAAATGCCGAAATGATACTTACGAAGCTCGGTCGGCATCTGGTCTGCGGGGATCGGAAGGTGCATGTGAAAGTACGGAGACTCTTCAGCAAATTTGATATAGTCCTCGAAGAAATGCGCAAACGTATCATCTTGATGGTGATGCTTTGGGTAAAGGTGAAGATGAACACCTTGAGCTGCCAAAGCTTTGCCGAAATCTAAGTAACCCCAATCTTGTTCATGGGTATGCTTGTTAGTGACCATTCCGCCGCAGGCTACCACATGAATATCCTCGCTCTCGCCGCGCAATATCGGATCAGCTACAGTTTGGCTGTTATAACAATAGTCGGGGAAATATATCAGTTGTTCTGGCAGTCTATACCCAAGCGTTCGCCGTTGATGCTGAGCGCGAAGATCTCTCAGGCACAAGGCATCAGCGTTTTCCATGCAGTAACGCTGAATCTGGCCTACGTCGTAGGTGTAAGGCTGTTGAATCAACCCTTCAATTAAGTCGTATGGATCAAAAATTGTCGGGGCGATTTTTTCCTTGATAAAAGCCATCGAGAGCGAATCGGCATTACCGCTGAAGACGTGGCAGACTTTGGATCGGTACTGTGTGGCAATGGCAAGACTTTTCTCAACATCTGTTTCGATTATAACTTCGTCAAAGTAAGGCTTCGCGTCGTATGTAACGGTAGTAGGAGTAATTAGAACGACGGGGATATTGTTCTTACGCAATGTGGCTGCCATTTTCATCTCACGAGCTCGGGGATAGGTGGAGACAAACAGAATTACCTCCTTTTCGATGCGCGGCTGGGGTGGTTTAAGCTGCTGGAGGCGTTTTCTGACCGCGGCGGTGGGGGGGCTTTGGTAGAAAGTGTTAAGAAAGTCAGCTGCAGCGTCAGTGTTACCCTTTTCG
>CAZJXY010000673.1:0-1789 GCA_964549925.1 uncultured Bdellovibrionales bacterium
GGGATGTGCTGAGTATCTGCGCCGACGCGACTGAGACAGTATGTCCAGGACGTGGTCTCTATAAGCTTCTTCCGAAGATTAGACAACAGGTAGGTGAGAAAATTGCTGCCTAAAAATTAGTAGTTCATAGATTTTCTCTCTAATTTGTGATCTAAACGATGTGGGCTCAATTCTCGTAGTAGAATTCTTGGGTAGGTAACACTCCCAATAACAATAAGGCGAGAAAGTTGACACGCCTCGCTAAGGTAATAATTATAGATTTCGTTAATCCGCCAAGTAATGTTTCGATGAAAATTAAGAGAGCTTGGATAACAATTCTACTTATGCTCGACCCGATCGTGCGCGGGATGTTTTCTGTGGTTCGAGGTGCGGTCGCTTGCTGGGAGGAGTTGATATTGCGATCACTTGATCCAAGTGACTGGGACACTCAGAATCGCCGGATCTATAACTCTCTTGGGCTTTATCGTTCAAGTTTTAATCAACAGGGACTTGAAATTTGGGAGCAAACTACGTTTTCACAGTACTTACCCAAGTCACCGGCGCATCTACTGATTTGTGCTGCAGGCGGCGGAAGAGAATCTATAGCATTGGCAAAAGAAGGTTATCTGATTAGCGTGGTCGAACCTGTAGCCGAGTTGGCTAAACTGGCTGAGGCGGCTTTGCCGAATGAAAGTCGCGGGGGAGTTATGGTTGGGACTTACCGTGACCTGATTGAAACTAAAGATCTCTCATCCTCACTCGGCAGGGAGAAATTTGATGCGGTAATCTTGGGAGCTGGAAGCCTCTCCCATATATCCTCGGCTGAGGAACGGGTTAAGCTTTTCGAAAAGTTGAGAGTTTTATGCCCAGATGGTCCGCTGATAATGAGCTGGGTAAGGCACCACACATTCTCCGGCCTACGTACCAAGTTTAGAGGTCTGTTGGATCGGATTGGTTTTCGAGCGCCAACCGAGGACTGTAACTACGGAACATTTACTGGATTCCTTCAGATGCTAGATCAGAGAGATATTGAAAATTTGGCCCTGGCCTCAAAAAGCTCTATTGCGAAATTTCATCTGAGACCGGATAAACCCCATGCAGTTTTTATTCCTGCATAGGGCAACTCTGAATATGGGGGATTTAACTCAGGTCGTAGGGCACGCGTCCGATTAGTTCAAAAAGTTCAAGCTGCGACGGTCCTACGGATTGAGTTCCGACTTTCTGATAGCGGTGAAGTAATCCGGTTAATTGTGGGATCGAAGCAAACTTACCTGCACTAAGGAGCATAATGCGCTGATGAATCGGCGGGGCTGCCCTTAGGGCAGATAGTAATTCAGTCCCCTCTACTGTCTGCGGATCGATATAATACGCAAGACACTCCTCATCGTAATAAAGATTTGAAAGATACTCTTTGACTTTAATTGGAATCCAATTCCACGGAAAGTTCTCTCCCAAATCAATCAGCCGCTGTTCAGATCCGCCGACTAAAATGGGAGGTCTAGCTAAGACGGGCACGCTAAAGCATTCATCATCGGGGGTAGCAACTCTTGATAAGTCGCGAGTTCTTGAGACGTAGTGAATATTCGGGTTTCCGCTAGACTCGATCGCTTTTAGAACAGAATCGTCGGTCGTAAAGAGCGGACTATCGGTATTGCTCGCAAGTACTACTGTGGGGGCCTCAAATTTTTCAAAATCGAATTCTTCGAGGGGTATGGTTAGTAGATTTGGGTTGCTTCTTAAAATCGCACCCCTCATCTCTGAGAATCTCGACTCTGATTTAAAAGCCCCTTGATCAAACATCCAATTGAAG
>CAZJXY010000674.1:0-1779 GCA_964549925.1 uncultured Bdellovibrionales bacterium
TGAGAACTGCCATATTTTAAATTATCACAGCTTGAAATTTGGAGAGTAAGGTAGTATCGTATAGCTACGATATACGGTACAGATTATGGCAGTCTCGAAATCAGACGAATTTGATGCCCGAATAGCTTCATTGGCTCGATACGCTAAGGCGCTCTCACATCCGGCAAGGGTGGCGATACTCGAAACCTTAGCGAAAAAGGCGACGTGTATCTGTGGTGAGATTGTTGAGGTGCTTCCGCTCGCTCAGTCAACTGTTTCACAGCATTTGAAAGAACTAAAAGAAGCTGAACTTATCACGGGTGAAATCGACGGCCTCAAAAGCTGCTACTGCTTGAACCCAAAAACGATTGAAGAACTAGAAAAGCTCTTTGGATCGTTAATGAAGAATTTGAACAAAGGACTCAGTACGAAAAAGTGTTGCTAGGAGACAATTATGAAAGACGCTGATGAACTGAAATCCATTGTAAAGCAGAAGTACGGCGAAATAGCTCAGAAATCTCTTGAGGAGCTTGATGGGTCAACTTGTTGTGGAACTCAATGCTGTGGCGGTGAACCTCATGATCTGACTTGTTTTAACGACGATTACACCAAGCTCAAGGGATACAACAAAGACGCTGATCTTAAACTTGGTTGTGGCGTGCCGACAGAGGTCGCTGCAATTAAATCCGGTGACACAGTTCTTGATCTAGGGTCTGGTGCGGGCAATGACGCATTTGTTGCCAGAGCGTTAGTGGGAGAGCGCGGAAAAGTCATTGGTGTTGATATGACTGAAGCGATGATCGCGAAGGCCCAAAAGAACACCTCTGTGCTTGGTTACACGAACGTAGAATTTCGACTTGGAGACATCGAGAACATGCCCGTTCAAGCTGATTCTGTTGATGTAGTAATTAGCAACTGTGTTCTCAATCTCGTTCCCAACAAGAAAAAAGCGTTCAGTGAAATTTATCGGGTGTTGAAACCAGGTGGCCATTTTTCTGTTTCAGATATTGTGCTCGCGCAGGAACTTCCTGCTGGGCTTCAACAGGCTGCGGAAATGTATGCGGGTTGCGTTTCAGGAGCTATTCAACGTAAGGAGTACTTGCAAGTAATCGAGGAAACGGGTTTTCAGGACATTCAGGTCAAAGTTGAAAAACCAATTCGGTTACCACAAGAAGTGCTCTCAAAATACCTTTCACCTAACGAGGTCGAAGATTTTACGAAAAAGGGTGCGGCAATTTTAAGCATCACTGTCTATGGCGAAAAATGAAGCCGAAAGTTCTCTTTCTATGTACCGGCAATTCGTGTCGTAGTCAGATGGCCGAAGGATGGGCGAGGCACCTTTTAGGCGATCAAATTGATCCATACTCGGCCGGGATAGATCCGCATGGCCTTAATCCTCTAGCTGTAAAAGCGATGAAGGAAAGTAATGTGGATATTTCTGGTCATAAATCGAAGTCCCTCAATAGTCTCAGTTCCATCGATTTCGATTTTGTAGTCACAGTCTGCGACAACGCAGCGGCATCGTGTCCTACAGCGCCCAAAGGTACGCGAGTAATTCATATACCTTTCGGTGATCCGCCTAAGCTCGCAACGAGTGCGGCTACCGCAGAAGAGGCGATGAAGCATTATCGTAGAGTCAGAGATGAGATTAAGAATTTCGTACTGACGCTTCCGGCTCTCCTCAAATGAGGACTAGAGAGCGGTCTAGGGAAATCCAGGGAACTCCTGAGAACCGAAATGGCGGAGCCGACGGGACTCGAACCCGCGACCTCCGGCGTGACAGGCCGGCGTTCTAACCAA
>CAZJXY010000675.1:0-1750 GCA_964549925.1 uncultured Bdellovibrionales bacterium
TCTCTCTTTCGCTAAATGAGGCTCCAGAAACCGATAGCTCTACACTTCGGCGACTAGCCGAATCGTTAGTTGAGCCGCTAGCTGCAGTCGGAAAGAGCGGTAGTGGAGCCAAGGAATTTGATTTTGAAAGATCGCTTAGGAACTCTGCCGAGATATTAGGAGAAAGAAAGGTAGGGAATATAGTTAAACTTGCGACTCTTAAAGATTCCAGAGCAGCGACAGAAGATAAGCAAGCAGCCGCATGGACGGTTAGAATTTTTGATCTGATCGCTGACAGAAAAAGCTCTGAAGTAGATCGCGGTGTGTCACAAGCCGCAGCTAACCGAGATGCTGATGCGCTGGTTAAAGCACTTGGGGCACTCGTAGAAAATAACGGATGGAGAACTATCCAGCTCACCTTTGAATTAGCAGAAGGAGTAGAACACACAAGGAGGCAAGCGCGCGGAGAGAATCGAGAGGAGTTGCAAGATCGGCTTCTGAAACTACTTGAGAAGATGTCGGACTATCCAAGAAGTCCAGGGGTACTCCGGGCAATTTGTTATAATTTCAGTGAATTTGACCCTTGGGAAGCGCGAAAGAAAATGGGGGCAAAGTTTCCTCTATTTTCTGAAATGCAAAAAGCTGCCGAGGGAAAAGAATCCGGATCTACCGTGGTGATTGACGATGAAGAGGGTGGACTAAAAGATCCTACGAACCGCAGCGCGGCCGGAAATTTAATGACTAACGTCGATGCAATTTATCGAGTGTATAATAAGGAGGATCGCTCTAAGCCTATTGTGTTGATGGGCGAGCAGGCTTATCTCGGCTTTAGGGAGGAGTGGGGACCAGAGAAGGGAAGCGCCGCATATGTTGAGGGTAAAAAACATAGAGCCGAACGCAAAGCTGAAATTGAAAACGAAAATCTAGAGACCATCAAGGACGTATTAAAGGGGTTTAACCTCTCAAAGATTCTAAGTGCGGCTAGGGACGAACTTTCTGAAGAGCGAGAAAAATCAAAGAGGTCAAAAAGTGGTGTCGATACATCAGAGATCGCCAGACGGGAGGAGATTTTAGAAAAACTAAATCATGAAATTCAAAGAGCTTTAGTTCATCTAGATAAACTTACGTTCATATCGCGCCCAGATCGCGTTGGGACTGAAGGTTTTATTATTACTGAACCAGCAGGAAATGTCTTAAGAAGCATTGAAAGAAGTATAGGATCCTATTCTGAGATGGCTCAAAGCTGTTGGTTAGAAGCAAAGAGTCCAGAGATCGAGCTCTCCTATGCGCAAAGAAAGGCCAATATAGCATTCGTGATGCTCGAATACCTAGATAAGACCCACTTAAAAAAGGAGATAGAACTCTCCCCGATCGAATCTGACATAAATTACTTTGTAAAGTTTAGGGAGACTCACCCTGAGCATCCTCTCTCACTCAAACTGTGTGGACTGGAAGAGCGCACCAGAGAGATTGTTTGGTTGAAAGAAAATCCTAGGGACGAAATTCAGTTGGCGCTCGCTCAAAAACTGGTGCAACCAAGTGAGCTTCGGGACCTTAGAGTTGCTTTTAATAAGATGCACTGGGAACAGTATGCCAAGGAATTGCTGACTGCGGCCGAAAGGTTTAGACCTTGCATGCAAGAGCCCGACGCTAGGAATCCCGAAAATTGGCATTGGAAGGAGGGTTTTGATCGTCCCGGCATTCGACTTGGGGTAGTAGAAAGCACGGTATTTGGTACGGATTGGGGGCATGGCTCTGCGATAAATCGGCG
>CAZJXY010000676.1:0-1743 GCA_964549925.1 uncultured Bdellovibrionales bacterium
CTCTGTCACTTATATCGTGAGCAAACTATCCCTGCTGCAATAAAATCCGGTCCGCATTCGGTGGTGAGAGATCCAAAAGATCACATTTGGGAAGAGGGTGCAATATTTAAATCCAAGAGAGAAGCCCTAGACTTCTTCAGAAGATTTCTTGAGACCCCAGTCTCTAATGCGGAATATAGCGCTTCCGTTTATGGCGGACTTGCGATGATGACTGTCGGTGGCGGCTCTCCTGAAGCGAATTTGATGCTGGATAGCTGGATGAGTGACATGATCGACACTAAACGTCAAAAGCCGACTGTTCTCTACCAAGCTTTACAAAAAATCGGTGCCCTAGAAAGTTTACATCCGACCGGAAAACTTCTTAAGGCCGTTATTGGCGAAGATCTTTATAAAAAATTCACCGCTAGTTTGGATAACAGAGAGTACTCCAAAAACTCGAATCACGTCGGAAATGCCATACTTAATAAACTAGCGAGCGCCGAACCGTCTATAGCCGCAGTCTCTAAAGACGAAGCTCATGGTAGACACAATCGCTTTGCAGGGATGACTGTGTCTCTCGAGGAGATCGATGGTTTATGGTTGCTGAAGACCGAGCCTGAAGGGTTCCGGAGTCAAGCTCAGTACGAATTAAAGGTTCCACTCCCAACCGAAGGGGCTGGCCGACCAAAGGCGATTGTTCAGGCAAGACGGGAGTACTCCCTTTCATTGCTGGAGCAGGATTGGAGTGTTTTGGATTTAGACTCTATTAAGGAGCGACTTCGAAATCTCGATTTAAATTTGGGAGACGTTACCATCGAACCGACGGGAAGAGGCGTTAACTTCGATTTGACGCAGGATCATCGCAAATTCCAAGTTGCGATATCTATGCCTGGTGCGGTTGAACGAGCCCATGCTTACGATGGAAAGGTAGCCGTTCAGATGAAAGAGCGATTCGAACCAGCCACAGGCAAACTCAACCGACTAATGGAGTTTAAAGTTAGAGAACTCTTACCTGGCCAGAGCAGCGAAATATTCGCTGAGTATAAGAGACAGGTGACGGAGGAGGACAGGTCCCGCATAATGAAGGTATTCGAATTAGTCGACAGCGCGCTCAGGATCACCCATGCGGAAGCTGCAGCCTAACCCCATTCCCTTCAACCTAGCGCCGAAATGTCTCAGAGATAAGTAGTGGGAGCCTCTGCGCCTCAACAACATTATTGGTAAAAGCTAATTTGCTTAACGACTTGCTTAGTAAGAAGCGCTTTTATATACACGGAGATTGTGCATCTGGAACTCACATAGTCGGATCCTCACACGAAAGCATACGACATTTTTTATATTTAACTTATCTTGCCAGACTCTAGTATGAATTACGTCCCAGGGGAGGAAGTACAGGAGCAGTCGTTGAAATCTTGGAGGTATTATTTTGGTATCCTCCTAATTATTCCGGCCCCATCACTGCTTGGAGTCTCTGCCCACTTCATTGTGGATACCATCCTATACGGAGGGAGCTATTTCTGGTATGAACAACACCCATTCATTTCTAATATACTTTCTGGTTTTATTCTAATCCTCTTTTCTGCACTGCCGGTCTTAGCTTCACTCAAACTGACTCGTAATTTTGAGAAAGCGAAGGTATTGAGAATATTTTTCGCCCTGTTCTCCTGGCTTGTTATACTGGTGCTTAATATATTTGTTTTCATACTTTTGGGTTATTTCATTCACCCAATCGGGTGAGTTTTTGGGTCCCGAAATAAGGCTGCC
>CAZJXY010000677.1:0-1743 GCA_964549925.1 uncultured Bdellovibrionales bacterium
TTTGGGATTCAAAGTTAAGCTTTGCTTTGATCCGCTCTTAGCGGTTGAGAATTGGCAAGAGAGGTATTCAGAATTAGTAAGCTCCGTCTTCGAAAAGATTGGGTCAAAAGGGATAGCCGACATTTCAATCGGATCCTTTCGCATGAATCAAGAGCACTTTCGTGAGCTTATAAAGATACGGGCGGGCTCCGGATATCTTCACTCCTTAGAAAAGCAGCATCAAAGCGTTCGCTATACCCCGAATTTACGCCACGAAATGGAGTTTTTCGTACGGAAAGAGATCTCTAAATTCTATAAGTCCGGAGGTCTTTCGTTAGGTTTTCAACAACTTGAATGCCTTGCCTGAGAAAAGTAGCATTGAACGAGAAAGTTCTAGCTTCTGAAGCTGCGCTTGCATGGTTGTTAATTTCTTTTGCTTCTTTGAGGTATCTTTCCCCTGAGTGGTCAAATTAAGGATCTGTTTATTGAGGGTAGAGATCTCCTTTTTAAGTAGCGAAATCTCGGCTTTAAGGAGGTCTGCCTCAGCCTTTAGCGCATGGTTATCCATACCAGAGCCATTTGGATTCTCCTTTACCTGAACTAGGGAAAGGAGATTTGAGACTCCGTATTTTCTCTCACCACCACCCGCTGCCTGAGCATATAACTGCTGTGAAGCTGCGTTTTGCGGAATTCGAATCGATACCTTTGCGTATCCGGTTCCATCCAATTTAACTTTGAGTTTGGCGGTGGAAAGCTTACAGATTTTATTCGCGCATCCGAGATCCAGAGGTAATTTTGGACCGCCGGGATATTCCGGAATATCAATCAGCGCACTGCCAAGCTCTTTTGATAGGTAGAGAGTGAGCGTTCGATTGGAGAGATCTGCGGAGTTAATGAGGAAATTTAGAACTTTTCCAGCTTTGACCGAGGGCTTCAACACGCTCAAAGAGATTGAGGCGTTGAGCGCTGGTTCGTCACCGCCAGTCTGATCGTCATCGTCATCGCCGGAACCAGGCGGAGGGCCACCGTTATCATCGTCATCATCATCTCCCGATCCAAATGTCGGACCTTGTGGAACACCTCCGTTACTTACAATACATTCGTTGATAAGTTTACCGACTGTCTTAGAATATGATTGACGATTACCATTCGCGTCCGTGACAACCACTTTAATGGAGCTGGTCAAGGACGGTAAGGTGCCGCTAGGAATCGAAATTGAGGTCGAACCGTTCGGAACATTTGAGAGCGGTGTAATAAGATCCACCCCATTGAACTGAGCAGTTAAGGAGGCTATCTGTCCCGAGTCGTCCCAGTATCCAATCGTCATAGAATCCGGGTTAGCGCAGTCACTTCCGATAAGCGCTGCATCTGCCGTTGGATGATATCTATCCCAAGCATAGGGCTTCGCTGCCCCCGTATTTATCGGCATATGGTTATCAATCCACTGACCAAACTTATAGACCCAACTTGCAACCGGACCATTCGTTGGATCTCCATCACACAACCCCTGGTTTCTTGGGCCGATCGTTTGGTGTACTGAACCAAAGTGATATCCCCAAACTTGCGCACTATAGTTGGGTTGGTAGGAAGCTCGATTGTTGTTTCGGCCATCAGTTCGCTCTCCGCGAGCAGCCCAGAATGCGGGACTAGACAAAGCACCGTAGTCTCCATTTAGAAAATCTCGATTCACTAACCGGGCTACCAAACCATTGACCGCCATGTCTCTCTCTGCAGGAGTGTACTGAAAGGCGTCCTTGGCAGCAG
>CAZJXY010000678.1:0-1715 GCA_964549925.1 uncultured Bdellovibrionales bacterium
GCTAAGATCTTTTTGGAAAGCGCCTTGTCATGCGAAACCATAAGTCCGCGCGGATTACATCCGGTGTACGGTTGACCCAGCAATTCAAGCAGCGCCACAATATTCAAGTCGTATAACGCATTGCCGTTAAATTCCTCAAGCAGATTAAAAACGATATGCGGAGAACATTCTGCGATAGCACTCTTTAAAACATCAAGCTCAGAATGAACCCCGACTGGAAAGACTTTATGCCCGAGGCTTTTTAAAGCATCAATTACATTACTTTCGGTACGACACTTTTTTAATTCGGAGTCAGTCGCTTTGACGCTAGATTCCGGAGGAATCAGCTCTTCATGGGCCAAAACTAACACTCTTAGCTTTCGCTTTGCAGGCATACAGAAAAACCCTTCTGCGGAAACAATAGCATTCAGAACCATTTTGCGGTATCTACCAAATTCGATAAATTACCCAATATGTTGCCTAAATGAGTCGAAAAGTAAAAAGCATAATCTTTGATTGGTCTGGAACCCTTAGTGACGACATCAACGTGGTTTATCTTGCAACCATGCACGTGTTTAGATCAGTGGGTCTGGCAGAGATTGAGTTAGAGGAGTTCAAACGGGAAGTTGATTATCCATTTATGAAATTTTACCACAAATACGATCCTACTCTAACCAAGGAGCAGCTCGATCCATTTTTCACTGAAGCAATTCATCGAGTAGGGGAGCCTAATATTTTTCCTGGAGCAAGAGAGGTTGTTACCAATCTTCATGCTCAAGGAGTCGAGATGGTAGTTTTAAGCGGCGTACCACAAAGCAAAATAGTAATTGAAGCTGAGGCCTACGGTTTGCACGGCTGCTTTAAAGAGATCAATGGAAGCGTATACGATAAGACCAAAGAGATATTTTCTGTCCTAGAGCGAAATAATTTATCGGCTGAGCACACGCTTTATGTCGGAGATATGGTGCACGATATTGAGTCGGCGCAGCATGCTTCGGTTAAGTCTGTTGCGATCACTTGGGGGTATCATGGAAGAGACAGGCTCTCTGAAATGTAACCGGATTTTGTGATTAATGATATAACCGAATTAGAAACGTTAATAAGTCGTATCTAGTCGAGGCTCTGCCTTCCAAATTCTCTGATAATCCAAGTTTTGGATATCATTTTTCTCTCCGAATGATACTATCCTCACACTTTAAACTGGGAGGAATAAATGAAGAATAGTCTCGTAGTCACGCTTTTAATCTTGTGTTGTACTACATTGGTTTTTGCTGAGGCAAAGCCGAAATCTTGTAAAGTTGCAGGCATCAAATCCTCGCAACAATTTCTTACAAAAAGTGAACGGAAGTGTTTCGGTAATTCGACTGCAGCGACGGCCGCCGGCTACGTGCCATTTTCGGAAGGATCTGCCATCAGGGGGTTTAGTTTTACCCTAAATGGCAGCGAGGAGGTCCCTCCCGTTACCACGAGCGCAACCGGGAATTGTGTAGCGGCCTTTCTAAGTGACGGCGTATCATTGCGAGTTATCTGCACCCACGATGTATCAGACCCGTCCGATGCACATGTGCACTCAGGCGAGATTGGTGTGGATGGGAGTGTAATCTGCGATCTCGGTGATGGGACGAGTCCAATTAACGCAACCTGTTCGTTGACGGAAGAACAGATCGAGAGCCTTTTAAATGGAGATCTGTACGTCAATGTCCACTCCGTAACTAATTCAGGAGGAGAACTGAGAG
>CAZJXY010000679.1:0-1653 GCA_964549925.1 uncultured Bdellovibrionales bacterium
CTTGACCCGTTACCCCGGTTATAAGGGCGACTTTTTTAGACATAAGTTTGCTCCCGCATCTCTAGTTAAGACGGGGCATACTGTCATAAATTTATTGTGGAGGGCAAGGAGCTATCCAGCAGAATTACCTAGCTAATTTATGCTATTCTTCGAATTCCTCGTCTGATACCAAGGATTCGTCAGATTCTGTGGGAAGCGCTGGGCTAGTACCGCCAAACGCTCCTCCCTGCGCGAGCAGCTGTTGTAACATACTCATATCCATCTCGGGAGGAGGACCAGCCTCTAGCTGAACCAGTGCTTGTGTGACCATTGACTTCATTTTTATGGCAACTTGTTCCACCTGCACATCTCTTTGCTCGACGTTGCCCTTCAAAAATGCGGAGAACATCTCAACTTGTTCCTCAAGTTGAGCCGCTGAGATTTTCTCGGCAGGGTCGAAATCGCTAGCGGTGGCGATGTCTTCAAGTCTTTGAGCGGTGTTTTTGCAAGCAGCTTTTAATCGCTCAACTGAGAGAGAGGCCACGCTAGGTTTTGGCCCAAAGCCGATACTGGTGCTCGGGGTCTCTTCCGCATTGATGAATTTGACCAGCTCTCGTCGGAAGTCTTTAAGGATCTCGCTTAATGGGTTCTCCTGCACTGGAGCAGGAGAGGGATCCAATCGTTTGAGAAGTTTTAAACCGGAAGAAAGACTGGCACGCTCAGGATTCGCCTCCTCGTTTGATGCGGTTCCTAATTTTTGAGTTGCCCCGGTTGCGCGGAGTGAAAATTCCATATTAATCCCCATATAAGTTCATATTGCGTAAAGAAACGTACCTTTCTGCAAGCTGAACTTTAGCCCCTAAAAACTATCGTAGCGGAAAACTTCAAAAGATCGAACTAGAACCCGATTAGGTAGGGTAGTGGGAAACGGATCATCTCTGCAAAAGATACGATGCAAATAGCCGGCTAATTGGTGCACTGATTGTGCTGTGCAATGATCTCTTTAAGCGTGTTTAGTCGCTTAACTAATTGGGGTGACTGGTCTATTTCTTGTTGAAGAAGGGCAATTAGACGCGGTTCTAAATCAAGGATTGATTTAAGTTCTTGGTCCGGAACGCCACCAAGTAGTAAAATATCTTTGTCGCGCTTAAGTCGATCTAGCATCTTAATAATTGCTGCTCTCTCCAACTGCTCTTGGTGATTTAAAAGTTTGGTGTACAGCCGTGACACGGAATTAGTAAAGTCGATTGCTGGTCGTACCATTAAGCTTAGTTCACGGTTCAGCCTTAAGTGCCCGTCTAGTAAACTTTGAATCTCTTCGCTTATTGGGTCAAGTGATTCTTCACCCTCCTGAAGAACTGAATAAATCGCCGTGATCGAGCCGCTTGAACCGCAACCACTTCGTTCCAATAGGCGCGGAAGTTCTGCATATACTGAGGCAGGATAACCGTTGCGAACCGGAATCTCTCCGGCCGCAAGTCCAACCTCGCGCATGGCCCGAGCCACTCTGGTCAAAGAGTCAACGATTAAGAGCACGTCTTTCCCTTGGTCACGCTGATACTCGGCTATGGCTGTAGCCGCGTTTGCTGCGAGCACTCGCCGGATTGCTGGCTCATCGCTGGTCGAGACAACCACAGTAGAAGTAGTTAGACCATTGCTTCCCAGGGTGTCTTC
>CAZJXY010000680.1:0-1594 GCA_964549925.1 uncultured Bdellovibrionales bacterium
TGAAAGCTGTACTCAGCGCACCGAAACTAAAAGGAGGTGACTGAGAAAATGGCGGGGAGGCGGGGCGGGGGATTAAAACTATCCCCAATAAGCAGGGAATACTGATCTGAAGGGAAGCTCAGATTCTACCGGATCTTTCCGCGGTGTCTCAGCAGCGGGCTGCTCGGTGCGCTCGTCCTTAGCCCCGATTCGAGCTGATTCCAAATCTGTGGCTTCGCAGGGCTGTGCTGAGGAGTCAGCAGGATTAGGTTCGGCGGGTTTGGTGTTAATTTTGGGCATAAGATTCATTGCTTGCACCAAAAAGTTTTTTTAAGAACGCGTAAGACCGCTTGTAAATCACCCCGGGAGCAAGGCTCTCTCTTGGTCCGGCGATGTTTAGAACCTTAATTTCATGTTGGAGGATCCACTCCCTAAACTGACCAATCTGATCATCAGAAGGAGCATCTGAGAGTTCGAAGGTCAGATTAGGTTTTCGATAATTATCGGCGCATTCTACAGTCCAGCGCGTACCTCCGCTTGGCGTTCCCTTGGTTAGTATCAACGTCCCATCCGAATCCCTTACGTTCCATTCAGTTCGCTGATTCACATCATCGAGCGGGGTTTCAGTTAGATTGAATCTATGATCTATCTTTCCGTCTTCGGCTTGCCTTCCTTTTGGACACCAGCCGCCGTGCTCGATCGAAAGTTCCAGTGCCAAAGTGAGGGCCGCTCGATCAACGCCGCTTTGACCACCTGAGACAATTTTTTTTACCGGAAAATTATCTGAATTCATCTGAGAAGAGTAGCCAAGTTTGATCCAAACATCAAAGCCACAGATGTATTTCTAAACATTTCCTAACTCAATCTTAACAATCTTTAAGCTGCGATTTTGTCGACCGAGGGTGATTGTAAGCGAAGTGTTAGTTCTCAATTAGATTCTCCAAGGCGTATTGAAGATAGAAACTGTAACGCGATAAAGAGCCTTAGCAGTCTGCTTTTTCGGCTGTGCTTCCGTAATGTTTTAAGTGCGTAGGGAGATTAGTTTGACTCCAATGGATGGCTCTCAATTTGGTTCAGAGATTGAAAAGCTAGGGACGGCAAAGTCCGGCGATCTGCTAGCACAACTTTCGCTCGATCAACTGTCATTCGGTGATTCGGCAGAAATAGTCGAGAAGGCGAGAGCTGCCACGGAATCGCGCGATAGATATAATCCTTCGGATGTCCTCTCAATCCGGAATGCCGCAAAGTTGGGAGCGAAATTCTTAAGAGACGTTGACCGCGAGACTGCCATCGTCGGAAAGGAATTGTCGCTTACTGTAAGAGCGTTTGATGTGGGATTAACCCTGGCATTGGTTGGTGCGGATCGCGATGTAATCATAGCCGGAATTTTAAATAATGCGTATGAGGGGCATATCTCTTCGCCAGTCGACCATATTAGTGGTGTGGTAACTCGGAAATTTGGTAGCAGGGTGGATCAGCTGATTGAGAGCGTTACAGAGAGAAGGATTGATAGATCAGAATCTGCATGGTGGTCTAGAAAATTTCAGGCGATGCTAAATATTGAGCAGGGCGGGGTGGACACAGGAATGCGTTCCTGTGCGATTAAGACCTCATT
>CAZJXY010000681.1:0-1586 GCA_964549925.1 uncultured Bdellovibrionales bacterium
CTCAAGCACCGCAAGATATCCCCGTCCATCGCCGTAGAATTTGCCAGCAGAGATCGAGGCGATTGATTTATCGTAAAGATCCAGAGAGTGATAGTCGGAGGCAACGACGCGAGCTAAGCAATGATCGGGATTGTTGGCTGCGACAGAGCGTATTTTTAAGTTTCTATCTTGCTCAGGGGAGTTTGGAGGTCTTACTAGTGTTACTAACTCGTCGATTCCATCAGAGTCTATATCGGTAGCGGCTAGGCCCATCAAGTTGTCTCCTGAGCCGTCAAATATTAGAGGGTCCTTACAAATAAGAGTCAGTTTGTTTCTCCTCTCACTTGGAGCATTAAATAGCCAAACATCCATACCGATTCCATCGGGCTTGCTTGATACAATCGCGACATCGTGATGACTTTCTCCGTCGAATTCTCCTGCTATAACATAGAGGACCCGCTGGTTAGACAAATCGAAAGTCGCTGCTCCAAGAACGCCGATCTCCCTGCCAGGCTGAATATCGAGAGAATAAATTGAAGGTACTACAGCATTGTATGTGATTTGGCCCACTGTCATCGGAACTATTAGCGGCTGTGAGAGCGTCTGAGTTTGTCCTGTGGTGCTTAGAAATTCAGTCTGGGCGCTGTTTGCGCTTAAGAAAAAAGTGACCGAAAGGAACACAAAGCTTATGTTCTTTAGGTAACGGCTGATTACGAATGGTGACATAACTTAGTTATTGAAAGATAAGAGTTTTAGGTGCTTTAGAACTTTACGATCAGCGATCGGCCAATAGAATGGAGCTCAGGAGTATCTCGGTAGAGGTAGTCCTGAAATTCAGTGATCGATACCTCGGAATGTCATTAGAGCAGATATCGGGGAGGAGATCGCTGAAAAGCGGTCGTATTCGAAGCGTACAAAAGTTCCTGAGTTGCCAACCCAATAGCTGGAGGATGTGTGCCTCGCACTGGAAGTTTCGGCTTTCCATCAGGAATTCAGTTGATTTGCTTCATACGAAACCACTGTCTTTGGTTTCCCACAATTTGCCCTACGAATTTTTCTCAGTCCCGGAATGTAACTCTCGCGCCTATAAACGCTCGGGAAGACATAGATTTTTTGGGTCGAAATCGACACAAAATGGGAAACATTCCCGAACAAAACTGGCATGATCGTTGCTCTTCTACTGGTCAGATTTACCCAACTAGGGGAGTTGCTAATGGCTAGTTTGCGCGGTTCCGTACAATCTATAATTGTTTCCACGGCTCTCTTTGCGGCCAATGCCTTTGCCACAACCTATTACGTTGCCCCGGCTTCCTCTGGAGGGGACGACAACGCTCCCGGGACGATTGATCGGCCGTGGGCTACGGTTGGTAAAGTAAACTCTGCTCAATTACTGCCGGGTGATTTTGTAAAATTCCTAGCTCCGTCTTCGTTTAACGGAACTCTTCAAGCAAAGTGCGGTGTAACCGGGGCGTTAATCACCTATGAAAGTTACGGTACCGGCAAGGCCACAATAGCTGCAGGCAATGCGACTGGAGTAAAGATTTATAACTGTGGTGGCGTTAGGGTTCGTAATTTGATAATTCAAGGCAACACGTCTAATCCGCTGA
>CAZJXY010000682.1:0-1521 GCA_964549925.1 uncultured Bdellovibrionales bacterium
TCCTTTAGACTATCGATCGTATATACACTATCTAAATTGGCTCACCCAAATAAATAGCTTCTGCTCCAAATTTAATACACATGACCATTGCTAGGTTATCGACCGCGGGAAACAGCTTCTTAGCGATAAACTGTGCCGGATTCGCAAAGGAAAACACCTTGTTCGACAGATCCTGGCTAATTGCCAACTCTTCAGCTTTGCTAATTCTTTCGGAAATAACGATCAAGCTATCTCCGGGCTCAACATCAACTGAGGCGAGTTCCACATTAACTAAAGAATTTGACCCAATCGCCGCTTCAGCAAGGAGCGGCAGAGCCGACCCACCATCTTTCTCAACAAAGAACGGGAAAAGTTCCTCTCCGCGATATAAATATACACTTCCATTCCCGACTCGGGCCGTAGCCACGGTCGAGTTTATTATAACAACTCCAAGCAATGAAGCAGCAAGTTTGCCGCCTGCAGCAAGTTTATGACCAAAATCATAAACCCCCTTATTGGCATTCTTAAAAGCTGTCTCAAGAGCTCGTAGGCTAAGCTCGTCCCGATCAGAGAGTCGCAAGATTAACTGCTCGCCTTCAACGCTAGTTTGATCGACTCTCTGATTCTCACCAAAAAAATTCAGAACCGACTCGAGGTAATGTTCAAGTGATAACTTACAAGCGACTTGGCTCCCTAAACCGCCTCGCAGCACGGAGGACAAACCGACTACCAGTGAGCCCGGCTGGCTGTTTGGGTTTATCGCTGTATAAGCCGAGTGATCGAGACTGGCTTTGGGTCCGCGGTAAATATGACAATCTAAACGTGTAAGCGGCATAATCTTTTAAAAGTTTTCACCAATGGGATGATAGCTACCCTAATAGAAAGCCGCTCTATTGTCTTGGGCCTGATCCGAATTAACCACCAAAAATTACCCTCAGAATTTTAATTCCAACAAAAGAAAAAGTTACCTAACCTATTGATATTGCCTATTAAAGTAATAATCAAACAATTTTTTGCTCAACCTTGCAAAATAGCCGCCGATACTAAAGTTCAGTAGCAGAGTCCTCGGAGTGAGGGCAAACGACACGGAAGTTTAAGAAGTAGCTGAGGAGTTCATACATGGAAGTAGTAGATCTCTCCTTTCAATCGGGCCAGGCATCTCTAGCAGTTAAAAATTTTCAAAATCATTCGACTGATAGTTATTTAATCCAGTCTGCAGCATCCTTTGAAGTTGAAGACCGAGTTAACACTAAATTTGATGACCTATATAAAGCGCTCTCAGTTAGCGCTCAAGAAGTCATAGGTAAGTTAAATGAACTTCTCAAGGCAGAACTGCCAGAAGGAATTCAAAGTTTAAAACCAGAGGAACATACTCCTGAAGCAACAGCTGATCGAATCGTAAATTCCATCACCGCGTTTTTTGATCTATATGCCAAGCAAAATCCGAACTTAGAGGGTTCAGATCTCCTGGACGGATTCATGCAACAATTAAGAAGCGGTGTAGAGCATGGATTTGGCGACGCTGTATCAACGCTAGAGGGG
>CAZJXY010000683.1:0-1501 GCA_964549925.1 uncultured Bdellovibrionales bacterium
TGGATAAACCAAGTATCGGATTAATCGGGTTAGGCGTAATGGGGAGTAATCTCATTCAAAATATTGAGAGTCGCGGATTCCCTTGCGCGGTCTTTAACCGCACTTATGAAGTAACTGAAAAATTTCTAAAGGATCATCAAGGGCGAAAGTTCGTTGGCGCCAAAACTATGCCGGAGTTTATCGCCGCGATGACTCCGCCGCGAAAGGTGCTATTGATGGTTAAGGCCGGATCGGCAACTACCGAATTGGTTAAAACGTTAATCCCGATGGTGCAGCCTGGAGATGTAATCGTCGACCTTGGGAACTCATATTTCACTGATACGGTAGCTTTGGAAGAGTTGTGCAAAAAAAGCGGCGTGCATTTTTTGGGTGTTGGAGTCTCTGGTGGTGAGGAGGGAGCGTTAAAAGGTCCAAGCATCATGCCAGGAGGCGTTAAGTCGGCCTGGGAACTGCTAGCGCCGGTATTTAATGCGATTGCGGCCAGAGCGCCCGAGCCTTGTCATACCTATATTGGTCCCGGAGGTTCCGGACATTTTGTAAAGATGGTGCATAACGGGATCGAATATGGAGACATGCAGTTAATTGCAGAGGCGTATCATCTTTTACGGGAACTGGTTGGTTCAACTCCAGATGAGCTTGCGACGATCTTTGATCGTTGGAACAAGGGGGTGCTTTCATCCTTTTTGATTGAGATTACGGCCAAGATTTTTAAGCAGAAGGACGAAAACGGCAGAGATTACCTGGTAGATAAGATCTTAGATTCAGCCGCTCAAAAAGGTACCGGAAAGTGGACGGCTCAAATTGCGCTCGATTTGGGCGTGCCTATACCTACGCTGGCCGCGGCGGTTGATGCAAGGTTTTTGAGCGCGTTAAAAAAAGAGCGGATACACGCTTCCTCAGTATTTAAATTAATAAATGCGGCGGCTCTTCCCGGCGATAAGCAAGGCTGGATTGATGCGATTCATGATGCTCTTTACTGCTCGAAGATAGTTTCTTATGCACAGGGGATGGCCCTGCTCCAAGCGGCTTCAAACGAGTGGCAATGGAATCTGCGACTAGATGAGATTGCAAAGATCTGGCGTGGCGGATGTATCATTCGTGCCGCTTTCCTCGGGGAGATCACACAGTCTTATCAGAAAGATTCTAAGCTAAGTAATCTTTTGCTCAGTGAGAAGATGAGTAAAGAAATCAACGCTAGACTTTCTAATTGGAGGAAGGTTGTGGCTTTAGCCAGTGAGCGAGGTGTTCCAGTTTTGGCGTTTAGTTCAGCGCTGTCTTACTTTGATAGTTATCGAAGCGCCGCACTACCCCAAAACTTAACTCAAGCGCAGCGCGATTTTTTTGGATCGCACACTTATGAAAGAGTAGACAAGGCTGGAGTATTCCACACTGAGTGGGCGAAATAGTTTATTCGATGACTTTGCCGAAGAGATAACAGTTTTCTCCGTAGCACTGTTTTTTTAAAAGAATCTCCTCATCGAATCCCATTTTTCTCCAAAAT